>JAHDWH010000301.1 GCA_023384455.1 Caldilineaceae bacterium
TAGAGGGCACGATTGCGGGCAGAGCGCACGATGCCGATGGTTCGTTCCGGCAACTCGGACCAGAATTGGATGGTGTCGTATGAGCCATCGTTCAAAGTCACCAGCACCTGCTCCTGGCGTCCGGCCTCATCCATCTGCTGGCGTGTCCACTTCAGAAAAGTCACCCCAGCGTCTACTTCGGTCTGTGGCTCGCTGCCCTCACAGGCCACGGATTTGACTGTAAAGGCGGGCAAAGCGCGCAGGGGAATCGCACGGCTGTAGCCGTTGACCATAGGCGTGAACCACGACCCCTCCACAAAGCGTTGTCCGCGCTGAATGCCTGGTCTGAATTTGGCTGTGCGCAGTCCGCGCATCCAGCCCGTGCCCGGCATCGTCTGGCTGCTCCTGGGCACATGAAAACCATCCGTACCCACCATGAAGGGGTCGTCTGCCGGCACTTCTGCCAGTGCCTCGCCCAGCATAACCGCACCTGTCTTCTCTTCATCAAACCGGCCTTCGCTGAATATCCGGTACCAGGCGCTCCAATCTTCATCTACCAGACCCAGCGTTAGCAACAGTTGGGTGATCGTGTGTCTTCCAAAGGCAAACAGTTCTGCCATTATCAGGGCAAGCACCCGGTTGAATACCCGTTTCTGCCCATATACCGCTTCACACTTTGCCACCAGGCCCATCAGTTCTGTGAGCAGGACTGGCTTTTCTTGGATATTTTGGCTGTCGTTCATTTGGGATATCCTTTCTTCTATACCTGTTTATAACTTCCAAATCCTACAGATATATTCTACACCAAAATTATCCCTTTTTCTACCCCCTTCGCTAAAGAGCCAAACTCAAGGGGTAGGGTGGCTCAACAGTTACCGCAGAACGACGCGGCCGGTCAGATATTTACACCCAACCGAGCCATACACGAACACTTTTTCACCCTGTCACCCGGCCATTTTGTCACCTTGTCAAACCTATCCTATCCCATCAGAGTTCCCGGAGCAAATCCTGGGCCAAAACCTGATAGGCAATCAGGGGATCGATCTGCCCGGCATTTGCCACCGTCGGGAGCAGTCCCTCTGCATCCCACCAGCAGCCCCGCACACGGGGCCAGAGCGCCTGGGGCCACGGCCCGCTGACCAGCCGCAAGGGGGGCCAGCCATTCAGGGTGGCCGGGCGGGTGTGGGCCGGGACAAAGCGCATCCGCACTCCCTCCTCCCCATCCAGAGCGCGGACGTGAATCCACAGGGGGCCAGCGCAAAAGAGGCCGTGCAGGGCAGGCAGCGCGTGGACCTGTCGCCACAGACGCACAGCCTGGGCAAAACTCCACGACAGAGTACGCACTTCGCTGGGCGGGGTAATCCAGCGGTTGATGCTCTGCACCGCAGGCGTAGCCCGGCAGCGCCGCCAATAGAGCCGAGAGGTTGCCACCGCCAGGGAGGTGGCCCGGTGCTGCCCTGGCCCGGGGGAGACATTCTCCACAGCATCGGCAGAAAGACCGCCGGACAGACGGGCCATCATCTCCAGGGCCTGGGCCGCGGCCCAGCGATTCCCGGCAAAGTAGAGGGCCGGGCGACTGCCCACGGCCAGCCGGTCCAGGGCCTGGGCCACTTCGTTGCACAGTTCCAGCACAGCCCGGCGGGCCGTGCCCCCAGATTTGTCATACCCCCCCACCAGCACGGCCAAATCAGGCCGACAGTCGTTCAAATCTTCCGCCAGCCGGTCTGGACCACCGCCCAGGCCATAGCGGTAGAGGGCTACCGTCTGGCAGATGGTGGCATCCAGCGCGGCTTGTGCCCCGGCCAGGCTCTCCTCCCCGGTCAGGCCACCGATCCAGACCCGCAGGGGGGGCAACGGGTCCACTGCGGCCACCACATGGCCCAGCCCCAGATGCAGGGCGGGGTCCGGGGCTGCCATAACCGGGCTATCCTGGCTCTCATCCCACAAAGGGCGGCCCAGCCGTTCGCCCAGCCTTTGCGCGGCGGCACGCAAGGATTGGGCCAGGGCGGAATTACTGCCCCCGGGCGATTCCCATGACTCCCAGCCAATCAGTCGATAGCTGCCGGATACGGGTTCCAGCAGGGCCGCGGTTGCCCTGTGGGTGTCCCCGCTCAGGGCCAGAATCGAAGCCGATTGGACGGCGGAAAGTGTTGTGTCGCTCATTTCATCCCCCCGGCCACAGGACCGCCAGCCATTGCCAGATTTCCCTGGCCTGGGATCCCAGAAAGAGCGCATCCAGGCGCGCAATCAGCAGCGTAATGCGCGAGGCAAAGAGCCGGGCAAAGATGACACCCGCGGCCAGCCAGATTGCCCGCTCGCCCAGCCAGGCCCAGCCGCTCAGCAATGGCCGCAGCAGCGCGGGATAGGGTCTGTGGTCAGCCGTCGCCCCCCCCAAATAGAGATGAAGCCACGCGCCGCCTGTGATCGTCAGGGTGAGCAGCGTCGTCAGCCATAGGGCCGGCTCTGCCTGCAAGAGTTGGCCGGCCGCGCTGGCCCGCTGCCATTGGGGAAAGAGAGTTCCCTGCCATGCGCCCGCGATTCCGGCCCCCAGCCCCACGCCGACCAACAGAGCCAGGGGGAAGGGGGCCAGCCAGCGCAGCCACGTAACCGGTTGGCCCTTGCGCCCCCCACGCAAAAGGTCGATACCCGCCGCCCACAGCAGTATACCCGCGGCCAGGAGAAGCCAGAGCGCCCACACATCCCCGCCGCTCTGGACACCCTGCCCGCCCGGGGCAAGCGAGACCAGCAGAGGCAGCACCAGCCGGGGCCAAAGCACATTGACCCAGACCAGCACAACCGTATAGGCCAGGGTGACACCCACCAGCAGGTATTGGGCGGCCCGCACCAGCCAGCTATCCCGGATCACAAAACTGAGGATAAGCAGAGAAAGGACAAAACCGACCAGAAAACTGGTCGAATCCAACAGCGGGAGCAGGCTGTAATCCAGGGGGGTCATTGCTCCCCCCTTTCGGCCAGACCTGCCAGATTGCCCACGGCCACCACCAGCAGCAGCACGACCAGCGCCCAGTTTTGGGCTGTAATGTGGCGGCGCTGGCTCTCCTGTCGGGCGGCAGGGATCGGGTTGGCAAGCAGCTCCCGGTAAGTGATACCCCCCGCATAGCCGCTGACAAGACCGGCGATCTGGCCGCTGTCCACATAGGGGCGCAGGGCCGGGTCGGCACCCGCGCCGACCACTGCCACCACCGGCGTTGTATTCAGCGGTTGCACCTGTTCCAGCCAGCGCTGCACATCTTCCGCACGGCCAGCCAGAACCAGCAGGAGGGAAGGACCGGTGCTTTCCAGAGAGTGAAGATCGCTTCGACCCTTCAGCGAGCGGCCACGCATATCCACGGGCAACCCCTGGGCAGGCGACTGGCCCAGCAAGGGCAGGGAAGCAATGCCCCCGGGCAGATAGCCCCCTTCGATCAGCCCTTCGCCGGGTGAGCGGCCCAATGGGGTCACGGAAACGCTGGAGCGGGCCACCGCGATCAGGCGGCGGGCTGTGGCAGGGCCGCCGGGCAATTGGCTCACCACCAGCAACTGGGCATTTTTCTCCAGCAGATGTTCGATGACAGACAGGCTTGCCAGGTCCATCTCCCCAGCCGTGGCGGGATCGTAGGCCCAGTTGACCAGCACCAGCGGGTTTGCGGGCAGGCTGTCTATCGTGCGATAGGCATCGGTCACCCCCGGCCAGCTATGGGGGAGCGCGCCACCGCTCCGGCTGCCCACCCAGAGGGCCATCAGAAGCCCAGCCAGCACCAGCCCATAAATCCAGTTGCGCCGGGCCAGACCTGCCCCGTAACCGCCTGTGGGTTCGGGTTGGGGTCTGGGCTGTTGGGCTTCCTCCAGAATGGGCACATCCGCGGCGAACATCTGGCGCAGCTCCCGGCGCAGGTCATAGGGCAGGTTTACCCCCTCTGTGTGGGGGATTGTGGGGCTGTCCGGGTGGGCCAGAGTTGTCAGGTCCAGGGGTTCGAGCAGCCCCTGTAGACCGCCCAGCAAGCGCTGGGGTGTGGACGCGGGTGGGGGGCTGTTCTGCGGTTCGCTCTCTGGCCGCAGCCAGGGCTGGTCGGGGAGGGGCGGCGCGGGGGGCGGATTGTCCGTTTCCTCAAAGCCGGGCCGCAGCCAGGGCTGGGAGAGTGCCGGGTCCTGGCCCCTGCTTTCTTGGGATGGGGTAGGTGTTTCATCGGTTTCGGGCCGAGCCGAGAGCCCGGCCGGGGTCAGGCTTTGCGCGTCAAAAGCCTTCAGATAGGTGCCACAGCCGACGCAGAAGGTGGCGTCCAGTTGGTTGGTCTTGCCGCAATGGGGACAGCCAAAGGTGGAGGACATAGGCTGCCTACCCCTTTGACCGGGCGAAGAGACGGATTCCGGCAAAGATGGCTGCCAGTGCCCCGCCCAGGAGTGCGCCGCGCATGGCCGCCATCACCGGGCCGACGAGAAGCCAATCGGCAAAACCCACCAGCAGATCGGGCAGGGCCTGCTGGGTGAGGGGGGTCTGCACGAGCAAAGTGAGGAGCGCACCGGCCAGAATCCAGAGACCGCCGGGCCGATTCAGACGCAGAAAGCGATAGGCGGCGGCGACAATAAAAAAGCCGGTCAGGGCAAAGAGGGTCGCCTGGCCCGGTGCGATGATCGCATCAAAGGCCCATTCCATCAGTGGCCCGGTGGCGCCACCGGGCAGAGAAAGCCCGGCCACCAGTGTCAGCGCAAAGGCCGCCAACAGCAGCAGGCTGAGGGGCCATTCGTTTTCTCCCCGCTGGATACGCTCCAGGTGCGCCCACAGAGCCGTAGCCACGCCCAACAGCAGGGTAAAGGCGGAGAGAAGGAGCGCCCAAGTGTAGAACAGATTGGTCAGGGGACGGGTCAACGGGCTGAGGCCAAAGCGGTCGGCCAGAACCAGGCCAGCAACCAGCGCCACGAGCAGGAGAGCGATGCGATTGATCCAGGGCAGACGCTGGGCGAGCATTGGCAAGTAGGGATTGGGAGTCAGGGATTGGGAGTCAGGGATTGGGACGGGTATTGGGGCGAAGCCTGTTCCCTGTTCCCAGCCCCGGTCTCAAATCCACTGCCAGTATACCAGAGACGGGGCGATTCTTCCAGTCAAAAATTTCTGCGGTGCCGGGGTCAACTATACCCATCCCCATCCTTTGCCCTCCTGCACGCATATTCTCTCTGCGCAATACCCCATAAGTCTCAGTGCGTTCATCGCCTGTTTTGATTATGATAAAGGCATGAAAAAACAACAACATTTGAAACCTGAATCAGGCCAAAACATTGTAGAATTTGCGCTCATCGTATCTGTAGCGATCCTATTGCTCTTTGCGATTATCGACTTGGGTCGAGTCGTGAGTATTCACACGGTAATGGGGGGCGCTGCCCAGGCCGCAGCTCGCCAGGGAGCCGTCCAAGCGCAAACGAATGTCGATTCTTTCGCGCGTGATCGGATGACCAGCTTTGACTCCAGCAGCGTGGAGGTGGTTGTCGCCCAGACCGATGATTATACAGAAGTCACCCTGGGCTATCAATTCGAGCCGATTACGCCTTTTGTGCGTGGGGCGATTGGCCAAGAGAATTTAATGGTCTCTACGACCGCGCGGGTCTACAAATTGGGCAGCGCGTATGTAGCCAAGCTGGGTCTGGGAGAGAACAATCCAGGTGTAACAGCCACCCCAGGCGGTGTGGAAACCTCCCAGCCAGAAAACACACCCGAACCTCCAGCGGCAACTCCCACATCTTTACTACCTACAGCGACGGACACGCCGATTCCTGTCATCGCCACATCTGTGTCGCCGACGGCTACCCAAACACCCATTCCTCCCACCGCAACCTCGCTTCCGCCATCAGCAACACCTATTCCACCCACTGCCACGCCAGTTCCGCCAACAGCAACACCAGAGCTACCCACGCCCACACCTACACCTATACCCGGAGTAGACCCTTGCCCCTATCATTGGGTTATCTGCTGGGTACTTGGCTGGTAACTACTATTGATTGACGAAAAACAGGTTACTGTTCAGGTGCAGAGCACTCGCCAGGAGAAAATTCTTGTGCGAAATTTGCAGGCTCAATTTGAACCACGCCAAGTAAACGTCAAGAAATAAGTCAGACCCGGTGCGTCGCACTGTCCACCCACATCAGGCCACACGACCGGCTGACACCGATAACGACGAAAATGTAGGTCGGACTGTTAGTCCGACTGGTCTGTTCTGTTGCAGGTCGGACTAACAGTCCGACGTACGAATGGCTATTTTCAGGGCAGTTCTCCATGCGACTTCGTTGCGCCACGGGGGATGAAAAATGGT
>JAHDWH010000302.1 GCA_023384455.1 Caldilineaceae bacterium
ATCCGTGTATACAAAATTTCATCCCCCGTGGCGCAACGAAGTCGCATGGGGAACTACTCTGAAAATAAGGACACGGATTGACACGGATGGGATGGATAGCCACGGATTTCATCTGCGTAAATCTGCGGTTTCAGCGTACTCTGCGTTCCGCTTTTCACTCCTGTCAGTGCTGCCATTCTATTGGCTGACGCTCACCCTTATTCTGCGTAACTCGGCTTCAGCCTGTTCCAAAGACACAAAAGCGTCGTCTTCCAGCAGACGTCCCCGGGCCACGACCGCGTCGTCCCGCTCCTCCAACAACTCAATCAGCCGATTCCAGAGGTCGGGGTGAACCAGCACGCCCGCCGCGCTGCCGTGATGGGTAAAAAGAATCGGGCTTTTTTCCAATTGTTTGAAAATCTCGCCCTGCTCCCAGCGCATGGAACTGGCCGGGAAGGTCGGCATAGCGGGGATCAAACGGTTCATAGCAAACTCCTGTGGCACAAAACAAGGCACAAACTGTGTGTCAATTGTACACAGTAGCCGATAGGTCGTCAATTGCCTGTGATGTACAGAAGCCGTACCCGGCGCACAGAAGCTGTACCCGACGCACAGAAGCTGTAACCTGGACACAGCACCTGTACGCCATACACAGTCGCGGTGGATCAGGTACAGATGGCATACCTCGCGCACAATTTCTGTACACGACGCACAGAAGTTGTACCCGTTCCACACAATCTGTAGCAGAGGGCACATCCTGGATTGGGGCGAATGCCACACAAAAAAGGCGGGCCGGGCATCCCATCCGCCCGACCCGCCTTCTTTATTTGACAAGGTGACAGGCTGACAAGATGAAAAATGTCAGTCTATGCCCGTGTCGAGTCTACAATTTCAGAGAAAACTCCCCCTCCTGTCACCCCTTCACCCCTTCTCCCCTTCACCCTGTCACCTTGTCATCCCCCCCCGTCAGTCCCCCGGCTCCATCACCGGACTAAAACTCGCCACACCGACCGCCGCCGAACGCCCGGCCCGCCGATCCTGCCAGCCCACCAACAGACTATAGGCCACGGGCACAATAAAGAGAGTCAGGAAAGTGCTGGTCGTCATCCCGCCGATGATGCCGATGGCCATGGGGGCGCGGAAATCGCCCCCCGCGCCCAGGCCCAGGGCCACCGGCGTCATCCCCAGAATCAGCGAGATAGCCGTCATCAGAATCGGGCGCAGACGGATGGGGCCGGCGATACGCATAGCCTCCACTGCCGTGTGGCCCAACTGCCGCTGACGGTTGGCAAAGTCCACCAGCAGAATCGAATTCTTCGTCACCAGCCCCATCAGCATAATAAAGCCGATCATCGCCGTCATATCCAGGGGGCTGCCCGAGGCCACCAGAGCCAGAATCGCGCCCACCACCGCCAGAGGCATAGAGAGCATAATCAGCAGGGGCTGGGTGAAGCTGGCGAACTGGCTGGCCAGCACCATATAGATAAAGACAATCGAGAGGGCCAGGGCCAGGAGCAGATTGGAGAAGGAGTCGGCCTGCAAGGAGGCATCCCCGCCCAGGGCCATCTCCACACCGGTTGGCAGGGCCATCTCCGCCATCACCGCGTTGGCCGCGTTCTGGGCCACCACCCCGTCCCCGTTGAGGGAGTTGGCGCTGACCGTAATAATCGCCTGGCGGTCTTCCCGTTTGATGGTGCTGGGACCCGCGGCGATAGTCGTCTGGGCCACATTGCGCAGGGGCACCAACTGGCCCGTGGGGGCCAGAATGCCCAATTGCAGAATATCCTCCACACTGGCCCGGTCGCTGGGCTGTAACTGCACCCGAATATCCGCCTCTCTCCCCTCGCCCCGATAGGTGGAGACCGCCTCGCCGTTGACCAGCGAGCGCACGGTCGAGCCGATCTGCGCCGTATTCAGGCCAAACTGGGCGGCCCGCTCCCGGTCCACAGCCACCCGCACCTCTGGCTTGCCCACCTCATAGCTCATCGACACATCGACCAGCTCGGGCCGGGCCTGCATACGCGCCAGCAGATCCTCCGCCGCCGCGATGAGCGTGGCCTGATTGCCGTCCAGGGATTTCACATTCACAGCTACATCTGTGCTCGCCGAGAGCGCGCTGTCCGAAATCTGAAAGGCCAACCCCGGCACGCCGGCCAGGGGACCGCGCAACTGATCGATCACCTCCCGGGTCTCCGGCCCTTCCTTCAGGGTCACAGTAATCCGGGCCTTCTCCGGCGTGCCCTGGCCGCCAATCGTCGTAAAGACATTTTCGATCACCGGGTGTTGGGTCACAATCGACTCGACCTGGGCCGCCTCGGCCGTTGTGATGGCAAGGGTCGTGCCTTTGGGCAGTTCCATCAGCACCGAAAAGCCCCGCTGATCCAGCCCCGGCAGAAAGGCCTGCTGGATGAAGCCGGCGCTGACAATACTGACCACCAACACCACCGCGCTGATCAGCCCGGTGACGCCCCGGTGGTGGAGCACCCAGCCCAGAATCCGCCCATAGACCGCATACATCCGACCTTCGGGCGCGGCCTCCTCCCCCGCGCTTTCGTCGATCTCCCGCTCGTCATCTTCCCCCCGGGCGAAGAAATAGGCGCTGAGCATCGGGGCCATTGTCAACGCCTCGAAGGTGGAGACGATAATTGCAAAGGCGACCGTCAGCCCGAAGTCACGGAAAATCTGGCCGATAATGCCGCTGGCATAGGCCACGGGCAGAAAGACGGCCAGAATCGCCGCGCTGGTAGCCAGCACAGGCAGCACCACTTCGGCGGTCGCTTTGCTGGCGGCCACTTTGGCCGAATAGCCCCGGGCCATCCAGCGGAAGATATTCTCCCGCACCACAATCGCATCGTCGATGACCAGCCCCACGCTCAGGGCCAGGGCCAGCAGGCTGATCATATTCAGAGAAATGCCAGCCAAATCCATCAGAAAGAGGGTGCCAAAGACGATCACAGGCAGACCGCTCATCGTAATCAGCGTATTGCGCAGGTTGCGGAAGAAGTAGAGGACCACCAATCCGGCCAGCAGACCGCCCAGGAGCAGATCGCTGATGGCGTCGTTGGTGGCATCCCGCACGAAAATGGAGGTGTCCTGGGCCTCGGCCAGGGTCAACTCTGTGTGTTCGGCGCGCACGGTCTCCAATTTGGCCTTCACTTTGTCGGCCACGGCCAGGGCGTTGGAGCCGCTCTGCCGCTTGACATTGACCACCACCGACTCTTTGCCGTTGAGCAGTGTGTAGGAGGTGCGCTGGACAAAGCCATCCTGCACCGTCGCCACATCCCGCAGATAGACCGGCGCGCCCCGGTAGGCGACTACCACATTGCCGATCTCCTCCACTGTGCGGAAGTTGCCCGGCGTGCGGATCAGCAGTTCCTTGCCCTGGTCGATCACAGTACCGCCGGGGATGTTCAGGTTTTCGCTGCGCAGGGCCCCACTCACCTGTTGGGGCGCAATCCGCCGGGATTGGAGCGCTTTCAGGTCGAGCAGCACCTGAATCTCTCGCACGTCGCCCCCGTGTACCTCCACCGAAGCCACGCCGTCGATACGTTCCAGGGGGCTTTGAATCGTGTCCTCCACCTCCTGGCGCAGCTCCGCCGGGGATAGCGTCCCCGTGGCGTCGGCCACGCCGATTACCAGCATCGGCTGATCCGCCGGGTCAAAGCGCAGGACAATCGGCGTGAAGGCATCGCTGGGCAGTTGGTTCTGGATGCGGTTGATCTTCTCCAACACTTCCCGGCTGGCGTCGCTGACCGACGTATCCATGGAAAATTCGATGATAATCAGGCTGGAACTCTCGGACGAG
This sequence comes from Caldilineaceae bacterium, assembly GCA_023384455.1. Taxonomy (GTDB): domain Bacteria; phylum Chloroflexota; class Anaerolineae; order Caldilineales; family Caldilineaceae; genus JACQGT01. The sequence continues at coordinate 3,785 of JAHDWH010000302.1, forward strand.
GTAGAGCTGACCCCTTCCACGCCAGGCAGAGAGCTGAGTATATCTTCCAGGGGCTTCGTCACCTGCTCGGCCACTTCGTCCGGGCCAGCGCCGGGATAGATTGTGCTGACCGCGATAATCGGAACTTTGATGTCGGGCAACAGGTCCACGGGCAGGCGGAAATAGGAGGCTGTGCCCAGCACAATCATCGAAAGCAAAATCATCGTCATAAAGACGGGCTGGCGAATCGAAAGGTCCCAGAGCTTCATTGGGCGGCCTCCAAAAGGGTGACGGTGGCCGACATACCAGGCAGCAGGCTGGTCTCCTCCTCCGTGGGAACAATCGTCACCCGCACGGTGCGGGTGGCGGCGTCCAGGGCCGGGGCAATCGTCTTAATCTGGCCGGCAAAACTCTGGCCGGGCCAGGCTTCCACCTGAATCGAGACGGGTTGGCCCACCCGCAGCAGTCCCAGGCTGGCCTCCTCTACAGAAATAACGATCTTCACATCCGCCGAAACCAGTGTCAGCAGAGGACCACCCGGCCCGGCCATGGCACCGACGGCTGTATTTACCTGGGAAACAATCCCCTCCACCGGCGCTTCGACTGTCGCCTTGTCCAGTTGCAGTTGGGTCAGGTAGAGGCCCGTCTCGGCCTGCTTCACCTGGGCTTCGGCAGCCCGCACCTGGGCCGCCTTTGGCCCCCGCTCCAGCCGTTCCAACTGGGCACGGGCGTTGGACAATTGGGCATAGGCCCCGGCAATTACATCGCTGGTCGCGCCCTTCGCCACCTTTTCGTATTGGGCACGGGCGGCCTCCAGACCGATGGTGGCCTGCTGCAACTGCATACTCTGGGGCAGCATCCCCACATGGGGATCTCCCTTCACCTGATTGTAGGCGGCCTGGGCCACATTGACCGCAGCCTCGGCCTGACGCACCTGGGCCAGGGCCATTGTCAAATCTTCGGAGGTAGCACCGTTTGCCGCCCGCTGGTAGCCCGCACCGGCCGCGTTGACCGCGGCCTGGGCCGCGGCGATGTCCGACGCTTCCGGGTCGGAGAGCAGCAGGTCCAGTTGGGATTGGGCGGCGATCAGCCCGGCCAGGGCCTGCTCCCGCTGGGCTTCCAGAATCGAGCTATCCGTGCGCAGGAGCAGTTGGCCCGGGGTCACCCGATCCCCCACATCCACGCCCAACTCCAACACCCGGCCAGCCACCTCGCCCATCACCGCCACCTGGCTCATCGCCAAAATTTCACCGCTGTAGATAGAAGCGGCTTGACGGGCCGGGTCCGGGGCCGGAGCTTCGGCAGCCTGGGGCGCGTTCTCCTGGCTGGCCGGTTGGCTGGCCGTTTGGACGGCTGGCTGGCTCACAGCCGCGCTCTCGCCCTGGGTGGGCTGATAGGCGGGCAGCACCAGCGGGGTCTCCTCCTCTTTGGCGGCCCAGGGAAGCTGAACCGAACAGCCCTGCGCGGCCAAAGCAGCCAGCACAACCAGCAGTGCGGCCAGCCAGCGGGCAATGGTTGGCCCGGAACGTCGGGCCGAAACGGGTGCTGCACTCATAGGGAACGCTCCTCTTTTATCAATCCAAACAAGAAAAAGTCAACAATCACATCTGCGGTTGCCGGGTCGATGGCGCCATCCTCCACCACCAATTGCCAGGCAATATATGTATTCATCGCGCCGATCAGACTCATTACCGCCACCTGGGGATGAACCGGGCGAAAGCAGCCCTGGGCGATCCCCCGCTCGATTGTATCTTCCACCTGTGCGCCCACCTGATCCCGCACCCGGCGCGCCACCTGGAGCATCCCATCCTCCATTGCGCCCAGTTCCCGCAGCAGGGCGCGGATGTGGGTGCGGCGGGCTTCGGCGTTGCGCAGAAAAGCAGCCACAAAGGCGTGCAGCCAGCGTACCGGGTCTTCGATGCCGGTTAGCGCCTCCTGCATAGCCCCGGTCATGTGGGCCAGGTCCCGCTCCATCACGCTGCGATAGATGGCCCGTTTGTCGACAAAGTGGTGGTAGATTGTACCTTTGGCCAGCCCGCTCTCCCGGGACAGGTCGCGGATGGAAAATCCCGCAAAGCCGTGCTGGGCGATTAGCTCCTGGGCCGCGTCCAGAATGGTATCTTTGGAATCGGATGTGGTTGGTTCGGTCACTGTTTTCTCCGTAGGGCGGAATGGTATTCCGCCCTGTGCACAGGGCAGAATGCCATTCCGCCCTACAAGTTTTTTGACACAAAACCCTGTTCTTAGGGATAATAACTTCTCGGACGAACGTCCGGTCGGCGGACATTGTACAGAAAGAGGGCCGGGGTTGTCAATTCTGAATGGCCTGCAAACAATAGACTTGTGTAGTTTGTCAGGACAGGCAGCACGACCGACAGACACCAGTAACGACGAAAATGCAGGTCGGACTGTTAGTCCGACTGGCCTGTTCTGTTGCAGGTCGGACTAACAGTCCGA
>JAHDWH010000303.1 GCA_023384455.1 Caldilineaceae bacterium
GGAGAAGTGCGCTTGCAAACCGCACCTACGTTTTATCATCTCGTTGATCAGTACACAAATCCACAATTTCCCTATCCGTCAGAACCGTTTCCAACTACCCCAAGGAGGAAGGCAGTATGAGCAGACTTAAAGTTATTTTGGTTTGTCTGGTGTTTGGCGCGCTGTTGATCAGCGCCTGTACGCCAGCGCCCGCACCGGCGGCCGAACCCGCCGCGGCCGAACCCGCTGCGGCCCAGCCCGCGGCAGCCGCACCCGCACCGGCAGAAGCGGCCCCGGCCGCAACCACCAGCGGCGAAATCCCCCGCAACCGCACGATGATTGTAGCGGACTTTGGCCCCACCTATAGTTCGCCAGAGATGTGGAGCCCCTATAACCTGGGCGGCACCCATCAGAACGGCGTGGCGCTCTTCCACGAACCCCTGGTCTTTGCGGATATGCTGGACGGTCATCAGTACCCCTGGCTGGCCACAAGCTGGGAGTACAACACCGACGCCACCGAACTGGTCTACGAATTGCGCGATGGCGTGACCTGGAGTGATGGCGAGAAATTCAGCGCCGAAGATGTGGCCTACACCCTCAATACCCTGCGCGATCTGGGCAATGACGTTCGTTTGGGCGGCATCTACCAGACCTACATCAAAGAGGCCGTGGCTGTCGATGATCTGACTGTCAAAATCAGCTTCAACTCCCCCTCCCCCCGTTTCCACGACGAGGTTGTGGTGGCCAAGGGCGATTCGGCTACTTTCATCGTTCCCAAGCACATTTGGGAAGGCCAGAATTGGGCCGAGTACACCGCCTTCAACGACGGTGCAGGCCCAGTCACCACCAGTCCTTGGGTCTATTCCTTCGCCGACGATACACGCCGGGTCATCGACCGGGTGAAAAGCTGTGATGAGTGGTGGGCCTGCCGCACGGGTTTCGCAGCCCTGCCCGAAGTCGAACGCTTTGTCCAAATCGTCATTGCCGATCAGCAGGCTCAGGCCACCGCCTTGATCCGCAATGAGATCGACCAGACCCATGACCTGCGGGTCGATCTCATCGAGAAGATTTTGCAGGACAACCCGGATGCCACCACCTGGACCGGTCGTGAAGGCCCCTATGGGATGGTTTCCTGGTGGCCCACAGCCCTGCACTTGAGCAACACCGACAAGCACTTCAGCAAGTCGGAAGTGCGCTGGGCCGTCAACCGCTATATCGACCGGGACAAACTGATCGACTTCGCCTTTGCAGGCAACGGTCAGAAATCGGTCTGGCCCTTCCCGCCCTTCAAGGGTCTCCAGGCCTCCATCGACAACCTGACCGATCTGGAAGCCAAGTATCAGCCGGACCTCTTTGATCCTGCGGACGGCGACGCCCGCCTGATCGGGGCTGGGTACACCAAAAACGCTGATGGCATCTGGGCCGATGCCGACGGTGATACGATCAAGTGCTATATTGCCAGCCTGCCCCACTTCTCGGACCTGGGACCGGTGCTGGTCGAGATGCTCAAACAGGGTGGCATTGATACGACCTTCTCCGTGCCGCCAGATGCGGGCGCGATTATGGCATCAGGCAACTACACCTGCGGTATGTGGGGTCATAACGGCGCGATGTCGGGCAACATCTACCGCACATTGCTGCTCTACACCACCGGCGATCCGGGCAACTGGTTCCAGTACTCCAATGCGGAGTTCGACGCTATCGTAGAAGAGTTGGCTGTGACAGCCGACGAAGCCAAAGTACGTGAGCTGGAACACGCGGCGATGGATATCTGGCTGCGCGACCTGCCCGATGTCAACCTGGCCCAGTTCTACAACCGGACCGGCAACAACGGTCACTACTGGACCAACTGGCCGTCCACGGCCACAGATCCGTTTATGAATGGCATTCACATGCACACGGGTTTCCCCTATACGATGATGCAACTGAAAGCCACCAACGCCCCGTAAGGGATATATGAGATTAGACCTGCCAGGTTTTTTCAAACCTGGCAGGTCTTCCTGTGAATCCACCCCCGCACGACCCCAGGATCGTTGCCAAACTATGACTCTCGACTATCTATTGAAGCGACTCTTTCAATTTGTCCTCATCGCGTTTCTGGCGGCGACCATCAACTTCTTCTTCCCGCGTATGTCCGGCCAGGATCCCATCCAGCAGAAACTGATACTATTGCAGAGCCAGGGCGTCAATGTATCCAGCGAAGAAGTGGCTGGCCTGATCGAAACCTACAACGCCAAATTTGGCCTGGATCAACCCCTGTGGCGTCAGTATCTGAATTATCTGGGCAATATGGCGCGCTTTGACTTTGGCGTCTCCATCTCCAATTATCCCACCACTGTCGCCACTATGCTGAAACGGGCGATCCCCTGGACGGTAGGACTGCTGCTCACGGCCACGCTGATCAGTTTTACTATCGGCACAATTGTGGGCGCGCTGATGGCCTGGGGCAAGGCGCCCTTTTGGGTGCGCACAATCTTCCCCGCCTTTTTTACTTTTTCGGCTGTGCCTTTCTATCTGATGGGTATTATCTTACTCTATATTTTTGCCTTTCAGTGGCCGATCTTCCCTCTCTTCGGTGGCTTTAGCACCCAGCGCATCCCGGAAATGAGCTGGGGCTTTGCCCTGGATGTCTTGCACCATACGATTTTACCCGCTTTCTCGATTGTGTTGGCCCAGATCGGCTTCTGGGCATTGGGTATGCGCTCGATGATGGTGACTGTGCAGGGCGAAGACTATATGTTGCAGGCCGAGGCCAAAGGCCTGAAGGATTCCCGCATCTTCTACCGCTATGCCATGCGCAACGCGATTCTGCCCCAGATCACCGGGCTGGCCCTCTCTCTGGGCACGACGATCTCCGGTGCGATTCTGGTCGAAATCGTCTTTAGCTATCCCGGCGTTGGCTCTGTTCTGCTGCAAGCCGTGCGCGGTTTTGACTGGTTTGTGATTCAGGGGGTCGTCTTTCTGGTCATTCTCTCGGTGGCTTTTACAATGCTCGTCATCGATCTGATCTACCCGCTGCTGGACCCGCGTATCCATTACCGGACTGAATAGCACGCCAGACCCCGAAACGGGCACAGCAAGCCAGCGCCCTACTTACATGAAATCCAAATGGGTTCTCTATAAGGCAAATCCTCTATGGCAATCCAATCGACGCCTGTGCTCGAAGCGCCGCCCGTGCCGACCAGCCGGCTGCGGGATACCCTTCTCTATTTTGGACGCAACCGCCCATTGATCGCAGGCTGTGCCTTGCTGCTGCTCATTGTGCTCTTTGTGGTGGTCGGATCGATTGTCACCGACCCGCAAGATGCCCGCCCCCTCTCCTATAGACCCAGCCAGCCGCCTTCTGCCGAGCATTGGCTGGGCACAGACCGGCTGGGCAAAGACATTTTGGCTGTGATGACCGAAGGCACACCCCAGACCATCCGTATCGGTGTGACGGCCGGTTCTATCGGCGTTCTGATTGGCACGATTCTCGCCTTTTTCAGCGGCTACTACGGCGGCATATTTGATACCATCACCCGCTCCGCCGTGGACATTTTGCGTACGGTCCCCGCGCTGCTTGTGCTGATTATCATCGCCATTTCGGTCCCTGGTGATATGTCCGTGCTGGAGATGTCGCTGATTGTGGCCGCCTTGGCCTGGCTTGGCCCCACCCGGGTATTGCGCGCCCAGGTGCTGGTCATCCGCCAGCAGCCCTATGTGGAGATGGCCCGCTTCAGCGGTCTGAGCGGCCCGGAGATTATCATCAAAGAGATGATCCCCAACCTTATGCCCTTTATTGTGGCGACGTATATCACCTCCATCTCCGGCGCTGTGCTTGCCTCCCTGGGTCTGGAAGCCATCGGACTGGGCCCCTTCGAGGCCAATACCCTGGGCATGACTATCTACTGGAACATCTGGTACGCATCGCTCATCAACGGCTGGTGGTGGTGGTGGTCGCCGCCGATTTTTGTGATTGTCCTCCTCTTTGTCGGCCTCTTCCTCATCTCCCAGGGCCTGGACGAATGGGCCAATCCACGCCTGCGAAAGAGCGTCTAATGGCACAACAGTCACCCTCACAGTCAAAGTCTAACCGGTTTCAATCGAGCAACGCCGAACCCCTGCTCCAGATCAAAGACCTGCACGTACACTACGAGACCGCCGATGGCGCGGTCAAAGCGGTGAGCGGTGTCAATTTGACACTGTACGAGGGCGAACGGCTGGCCCTGGTGGGCGAGTCCGGCTGCGGCAAGACAACCCTGGCCCTGGCGATTATGCGTCTGCTCAAACCACCGGCGCGCATTGTGCAGGGGGAAATCATCCTGGCAGGCCGGGATTTGCTCAAGCTGGACGAGGAAGAGATGCGCCTGACCCGCTTGCAGGAGGTGGCCCTCGTCACCCAGGCGGCGATGAACGCGCTCAACCCGGTTATGCGTATCGAGGATCAGATTATCGACGGGCTGGTGGATCACGGCTACGAGGAGACGAAGAACACCTTTCGCAAGCGCATCCACTCGCTGCTGGAACATGTGGGGTTGAAGGCCAATGTGGCGCGTATGTACCCCCACGAATTGAGCGGTGGCATGAAACAGCGGGTGGGGATGGCGACGGCCACGGCCCTGCAACCCAAACTGATTGTTGCCGACGAGCCGACCAGCGCGCTGGATGTGGTGGTCCAGCGCCAGGTGATGACAACCCTGGGCCGTCTGCAAAAGGAGACCGGTGCGTCGGTCGTCCTCGTCGGCCACGATATGGGGCTGATCGCCCAGTTTGCCGACAAAGTGGGCGTGATGTACGCGGGCAAACTGGTCGAGCTTTCCCCGGTGGAGCGTATCGTGCAAGAGCCATTGCACCCCTACTCCGACCTGCTGCTTCAGAGCGTGCCCAGCCTGGAAGCCAAGGCCGACCGGCTGGTCAGCATCCCGGGTATGCCGCCCCGTCTGATCGATCTGCCCCCCGGCTGCTACTTTGCCCCCCGCTGTCCGATGGCTATGCCCCACTGCACACAAATTGTGCCCGAACTCGCCCCCACCCGCGACGGACGCTATGTGGCCTGTCATCTCTTTACAGAACCCAGCACCACAGCCGCCGGGGAGGTGAAGGCGTGAGCGCGATTTTGGAACTTCGCAATGTCTCAAAGATTTTTGGCGGCGGTCTGTTCAGCAAAAACAGCACCGTTGCCGTGGAAGATGTCAGCTTCTCCATTCCGTCGGACAACCCCACAATGATTGCTGTGGCCGGGGAGAGCGGCAGCGGCAAGACGACCCTCTCCCGCCTGCTGCTGGGTGTTGCCCGGCCCAGCAAAGGGCAGGTTCTTTACAGCGGCGCCGATCTCGCCACCCTTTCCAAAGAGGGGCGCAAGCAATTTCTGCGAGATGTGCAGCCCATCTATCAGGACCCCTTTGGCGTCTACAATCCTTTCTACAAAGCCGATCACCTGCTCTACGTCGCCATCAAAAAATTCAGACTGGCAAGCACGAGCAGGGAGATGAAACAGTTGATCGTCGAAGCCCTGGAAACCGTGGGTATGCGCGCCGACGAGGTGCTGGGCCGCTATCCCCACCAACTCAGCGGCGGCCAACGCCAGCGGATGATGGTGGCCCGGGCCCTGCTCCTGCGCCCCAAAGTGATTCTGGCCGACGAGCCGGTCTCGATGGTGGACGCCTCCCTGCGCGCCACGATTCTGGAGAGTTTGCGCTCACTCAACCGGGACTTTGACATCTCCATTCTCTACGTCACCCACGACCTGACCACCGCCTACCAAATCTGCGAGAGTATTCTGATTATGTACCGGGGCGCGGTGGTGGAGGCCGGCTCGGTGGAGGAGGTCATCCGCAAACCCAAGCACCCCTACACCCAACTGCTGGTCGAGTCCATCCCCCAGATGCGCGCCGTGCGCAATTGGGAGCAGGACGAAGAGGGCGAAACAATGCTCTCCCTGGACGAGTCCCGGGCCTCGGCGGGCTGCAAATTTGCCGACCGCTGCCCCCAGGTGATGGACAAATGTTGGACCGATCAGCCGCCGCTCTATCAGACCGACAGTTCTCGGGTGGCTCGCTGCTTCCTCTATGAAGACGCGCCTGTGCTGGAAGGCGCAGATGTGACGTCGATGTTGATCAAAAGTAGCGCATAAATAGCTCCCATCAACGCCTTCCGGTCGTGTGGCCTGCCCTGAAAATAGCCATCCGTACGTCGGACTGTTAGTCCGACCAGCGACGGTGCCGGCCAGTCGGACTAACAG
>JAHDWH010000304.1 GCA_023384455.1 Caldilineaceae bacterium
CTCATTTTGCAGTGGAGTCCACTCCTGGCGAGTGCGTCGCACCCTGGGTAGTTACCTGCACTTCACCGAAACCGCTGCGCGCTACCCGATGACCGCCAGCGGCTTCTCCCCATTCGCCACCCGCTGCAAATTCTGGAAGATAAACGCGCCCCGGCGCTGCCAGGTGTCGTAGGTGACGCCGGCGCTGTGGGGGGAAAAGAGGACATTCTCCAATTGTAGAATCGGGTTGTCGGCGGCGGGCGGCTCTTTGTAGAGCACATCCAGCCCCGCGCCTCGGATGCGCCCCTCTTGCAGAGCAGCAGTCAGGGCTAGTTCGTCGATGACCGGCCCCCGGCAGGTGTTGATGACAACAGCCGTCGGTTTCATCAATCCGATGGCCCGGGCGTCGATGATATGCCGGGTCTGATCGTTGAGGGGGACGTGCAGGGTCACAATATCCGCCCGGCCCAGGAGATTATCCAGTGTACAGCGTTCCACACCTAGCGCTTGTTCCACTTCCGGCTTGGCCGGGTAGGGGTCGTAGTAGATCAGCTCCGCGCCGAAGGGGGCCAGCCGTTGGGCCACCTGGCGGCCGATGTGGCCCAGGCCGATAATGCCGACGGTCTTGCCGTGGATGGTGAAGGTGTGCAGGCCGCTGTCGATGGCTTTCCAGTTGTCGCCGCGCACGTTGCGGTCCATCTGGGGCATCAGCCGGTAGACGCCCAGCATCAGGGCAAGGGTATGCTCGGCCACATCGATGCTGTTGGTGCCGCCATTGTTGGCCACGGGAATGCCTCTGGCAGCGATGGCGTCAATCGGCATCTGATCAAAGCCTGCGCTGACCAGTTGGATCAGTTTCAGGTTTTGGGCGGCGTTCAATACTTCCAACTCCAGCACCGACGGGAAGAGAATCAGAAAATCGGCGTCGGCGGCCAGCACCGCCTTTTCGCCTGTGAGCAGTTTAGCCGAATGTACCTGCACATCCCAGCCCGCCGGCGCGGGCGCTACGATCTGCCCGGCCAGTTCCGGGGCGAGGTTTGTGAAGAAGATTGTTTTGGGCATTGAATTTCCTCTCTTGTAACGCAAGCTGTTAGCTTGCGGCCACAATGCGCAAGCTAACAGCTTGCGTTACAGTTGGTGTTTGGTGTAACTCCACGGCCAATCCTGCCAAGCAGTCGCAAGACCGGCCTTGACCGGATTGTTCAGGATATATCTAACAATTCGTTTGTGTTCTTCTGTGTCCCGCACTACGTGATCATAACTTTCGTGATGCCAGAACGCTCCTTCTCGTCCGAGAATTTCGTTCGCTTTGTGGGCCGTATATCCTTTCAGGGATTGCATAATGGACGAAAGCGAGTGGGGTTTTTCATTGCTGAGAGGCAACGGGCTGAATAGGACATGCGCGTGTGTGGGCATTATAGAGAAGGCATCCAAATCGTACACACGCCCATGCCGGAAGTGGAGACTCTCCACCACCATTTGGGCAACCGCTGGTTCTTGCAGCCAAGCCGGGCCGTATTCGCCTGTGTCGAGATAAGCGTCCATGCGGCCAAAGAAACGGCGCTGGGCCGCATATTCCATCTCACTGCGCTCCCGCAAACTGAGCGTTTTATCAAACTCTGCGACGGTGCGCTCGTACTCCTCCCGCAGCCGTTGGAGAATTTCCACAGGCAACGAACCTGCCAATCGAAATGTGACAAAGAGTGTTGCATTGGCGGGCTGATAATGAGGCAAATTGCGTCGATAGAAGAGGCGGTAGTCGGTATTGCCCATATTTCCCCTCCCTGTAACGCAAGCTGTTAGCTTGCGACAGTCAGCGCAAGCTAACAGCTTGCGTTACAAGAGTTATGCCGGTATGGACGGAATCCCCGTCACTTCTTCCAGACTCTGCACGCCCAGCCAGGCCAGGCAGCGCTGAATCTGGGCGTCCCAGTAGGTCCAGTCGTGGGCGCCGGGGCCTTCTTCGTAGGTCACTTCCACATTCAGGCTGCGCAGGTGATCCCGAAAGCCCAGATTGTTCTGGTAGAGAAAATCTTCCGTGCCGCAGGAGAGAAAGAGCCGGGGGATGGGTTTGCCAGATGCGGCCAGTTCGGTGGCAATGTGGAGCAGATCGTTCTCGCTGCCGGGGAACTTCTCGAAATCGCCAAAGGTGCGGCGCATCTCCGCCGTGCGCTCTGGTAACGCTTCCCGGATGCGCTGGCCCATATCCACCGCGCCGGAAAAGCTGGCCGCGGCCGCAAAGCGTTCGGGTTGGCGCAGACCCATCTTCATCGCGCCGTAGCCGCCCATCGACAGCCCGGCCACAAATGTGCGCTCCCGCTCGGTAGCCAAAGGGAAATAGAAACGGGCCTGGGCGGGCACTTCCTCGCTGACAAATGTCCAGTAGGGATAGCCCTCGGCCTGGTCTGTGTAGAAGCTGCGATGGACCGCGGGCATCACCACCGCCAGATTGAGAAAGCGGGTGTAGCGCTCGATGGAGGTGAAGCGCTGCCAGCCCGTGTGGTCGGCCGACATCCCGTGGAGCAGAAAGAGCGTGGGGAAGCGATAGCCCGGCCCCAGTGCATCCCGCTGGGCCTGGGTCATACGGGGCAGCAGCACATCCATCGAGACGGCCAGTTGCAGCGTTTCCGAGTAAAAGTCGCATTGGACGAGAGACATAGCGGTTCCTTGTGGTATAATCAATCTGCACAGATTGTACAGATTTGCAACAGTTTACAGGATAGCCGTTCAGGAGTTATCTATATGGAAAAGGAAATCGGTCTGACAGAAGCACGCAGTAGACTGTCCGAGATTGTCAGTGACGTACTGTATGAGCGGGACACATACATTATTTCCAAGCAGGGAAAGCCCGCGGTCGCAGTTGTTCCTCTTAACGTTTTGGACCACTGGCGCGCAGAACGGGCCAGATTGTTTCAGGTGATCGAGGAGGTTCAAGCCCAAAATGAGGATGCTGACCCGGATGAGTTGATGGATGTAATTCTGGATGCGCAACAGGCAGTACGAACCGGACAATCTGCTGCCAGCTTCGGCCAATAACCTATGCGCGTTGTCATTGATACGAATGTGCTCGTCAGAGCGCTCATCACCCGAAAAGGGACGCCTGGGCAACTCCTGGAAAAAATGAAAACCGAAGATTTTTTTCTGGTCTTGTCTGAGGAAGTCTTTGCAGAGTTGACGCGCGTCCTCGACTATCCCCATTTGTGCAATCGTTATCGTTACACCGATGAGCAGAAGAACCGCTTTCTGCTCAGTCTACGCTACGTAGCCATTTGGGTCAATGCCCAGGAAACTTTGCGGGTCGTCACCGAAGATGAGAGTGACAACCGGTTTGTTGAACTCGCTGTGGCCGGTCAGGCCCGGTATCTTGTGACAGGCGATCAGAAGCATCTGCTCAGACTTCGCCACTATAAAGGCATCGGCATTGTTTCGCCTGCAGAATTTCTGGCGATGCTGGCGACTTCCCAGGCTTAGGGGATCAGCAACCAACGCAAGCTAACAGCTTGCGTTACAGGGTGGGCCGTTGCCAGCCGCCAAAGACTTTCTCCGCGTAGGCGGCCGCAGCCAGGGCCACGTCCTCCCGCCAGGGCCGGGCGGTGAATTGGACGCCGATGGGCAGCCCTTCCGGCGAGGTGCCCACCCGCACCACTGCGCTGGGCCAGCCGGTCAGGTTGTGGGTCATTGTATAGGTGAAGTCGGCGATGCGATCCTCAATCTCCCCCACAGGCAGGGCAGGCCCCGCGTTGACCGGCGCAATGAGCAGGTCGTAGGGCTGGAACCAGGTCAGTGCCTCGGAGCGGAAGCGGTCCGCCCGCTCCAAAAACAGTTCCAATTCCTCCGATCCCAACGCTTTAGCCCCGTGTACAAAACTCAGATTCGTCTCGTCCCGACTGGTCCCAGCCCGTTCCAGCGCCATCTTCAGTCCTGCCCGTCCGGTGATGCCCAGGAACCCCCGCAACAGATCAAAGCTCTGCTCCATCCCCGGCGGGCGGCTCTCCTCCACCCGGCAACCAGCCCCGGCCAATGCCCCAGCCACCCGCTCCACACAGACCGCTGTTTCCGGCGTAGGCGCGGCCACGCCGTTGTCGGTGAAGTAGGCCACCCGCAGCCCGGTCAGATCGACGGAGCGGTAGTCGTCCAGGGGCATTGGGGTGATGTACGGGTCGATGCCATCTGGCCCGGAGACGACGGAAAGGGCCAGGGCCAGGTCTTCCACCCGGCGGGCCAGGGGTCCGACTTGGGTGAGCAGATCGGCCAGACCGCCGAAGGGGATGGCGTGGCCGGTACGGGGCACCCGTCCGCTGGTGGGGCGGATGCCGGCGATGCCGCAGTAGTGGGCGGGCAGACGCACGCTGCCGCCGGTATCTGTGCCCAGATCGATGGGGGAGCCGCCCGCGGCCACAATCGCGGCCGCGCCGCCGCTGCTGCCCCCGCTCATCCGCTCTGTGTTGTAGGGGTTGCGGGTAGGGCCAAAGAGGCGGTTGTTGGTGTAGAAGGACATTGTGAACTCGGAAGTGTTGGTCTTGCCCAGCAGAATCGCGCCGGCGGCTTTCATCCGGGCCACAGCGGTGGCGTCGGCGTCGGGCACAAAATCCCGGCGGCCCACTGTGCCCCACGTACTGACAACGCCCGCGGTGTCGAAGGAGTCTTTGATAGTCATCGGTACGCCGTGCAAGGGACCCCTCAACTCCCCGGCGTGGAGCGCTGCGTCGGCACGCCGGGCCTGTTCGTAGGCGTCCTCCGCCAGAGTCACAACTGCATTCAGGGCCGGGTTCACCTGGGCGATGCGGCGCAGATGGGCCTCCACCACTTCGGCGGAAGATACTTCCCGCTCCCGGATACGCCGGGCCAATTCCGTGGCGGAGGAGAAGATGAGGTCGTTCATCGATTCTATTCCTTTTGGGTGTGGTTTTCGCACCAGCGTTCAGGAAGCGGTCACTATACGTATGGGGTATTAGCTGATCTGATTAGCGAGGATTGCCAGAGGATTTTCATTTCCCCTCAAACGCGTCCAGCAGATCGTCGGGGAGTGGATCGTCAAAATCGTCGGGGACGACAAATTCCCCCTTGCAAAGACCGTAGGGGCGCAGTCCGCTCTTGGGCGCAACATCCAGAACTGTGACGATTGCCAAATGGGAATCTGTCAAATGGACCGGCTCCAATAGCCGGACAGAGCCGTCTTTCTCAATCACCGCTTGAATTGTTTGCATTTTTGCCTCCTCTGGAACAAATGCTGTACCTCTCCCGCCCTACGTCACTCAGTATACCACAGGCAAATTCCAGATTCTTTGCGCGGTTTTTCCAAACATCCAACCCCGCTCGTCTTCGCTGATATCGGCGAAGTAGTCCAGAGGGAAAGAGAGGGAACTGTCGTAGCCCTCCCGGCTGCTGACCGGCGGCCAGTCGCTGCCCCACATCATTCGGCGGGGGCCGAAGGCTTCCAGCACCCGGTCGGCGAAGACGGGCACATCCCGGAAGGGGTGGGGCAGGTGGCAGAATTCGCCGAAGCCGGGCAGTTTGATGGTCAAGTTTTCGTGGGCAGCCAGGGCCAGCACAGGCTGAAATTCGTCCGCTGCCATCCCCGGTTTGGCCCCGCCCAGATGCTCGATGACAATCGACAGGTCAGGAAAGAGGCCCAGCACTTCGGCGAATTCGTCGCTGGCCAGGCTGGCTGGGCTGCTGGGTGCGCTGACCACCAGCCCCAGCTCGTTGGCCGTGCGCCAGTGGGCCAGGGAATCACTCCCCGTCCCCCGGAAGTTGGCGGCCAGGCGGATGCCGCCGATGCCCGCTTCGGCCCAACGGCGAATGGCGCCGCCGTCGTCCGCGGGGACAATCATCGCCGCCGCGAATTTGCCCGGATGCGCGGCCATTGTGTCGAGGATATAGCGATTGTCGCTGTTGCCCGCGTATTGAATGAAGACGGCCTGGGCCACCCCCGCCCGCTGCATATGAAAGAGCAGCGTTTCCACGGGTTCGTATTTGTGCAGGCCGATGTGACAGTGGGTGTCGATGATGTGCATTGGAGAAACTCCTGAGTATATCGAATTTACCTGCGTCCGTCAGAAACGTGAGGAGTGAAACGTGAGATCAAACGGCAATCTCACGTTAGTACCTGTTCAGCCACCCCCTTGAGTTTGGCTCTTTGAAGGGCTAGAGGTAAGCTCGGTCACTCGACAGGG
>JAHDWH010000305.1 GCA_023384455.1 Caldilineaceae bacterium
TTGATCTCAACCCTGATTACGAAAAACTCCTGGTTTCTACGTGACTTTGCTATAGGAAGCTGAGTGCAATGGATATTAGACCGATTCGCACGGAAAGAGACTATCAAGCAGTTCTCCAATTATGAACCGGCGTCGTCGCCTGACGCTGGCGATGATTCGTCGTCTTGAGGCCGGGACAGCCATCCCGGCCTCTGTCCTGATTCAACCCTACAGGCTGGCGACGGGCGTATCGTCTATTGAAGTTTCCGCCGCAGCCGTGTCCGCTCCATCTGCTCTCCACACATAACGGCGATTGCTCAGGTCATCTGCTCGAATCCTGCACGGGGATCACCAGATGCTCATAGGGTGTTCCTGCCCACACGACAAATGGACCGCCCGACGCCGGATCTGTGGAAAAGAGAGTCTGATCAAACGGTTGAGGGGAGACTATCATCATGTGGGGTGGAACGATCAACCACTCCTGTCCGGGCGGCGGCGCAGTGGCAGTGGGATCGCTGCTGCTGGCTCCACTTCCTCCCTGCAGCATATAGGCAAGACCTACGCTGGTGAATTGTGGCTCGCTTCCGGTCATATACGCTTCCAGCCACGCCACCCACATCCTATCCAGACACATAGGATCGTTAGTAGGCGAGCTGGGGTCGTCAGGCACGCAGGTCCAGCCGTTTGTCCCTTCCCGCAGGACTGTCATGCCGCCCCCCGCTTCGGTAGGCCAGCCCAGGATGGTCGCATTCTGGGCAATGGAGAGCGGGGCCGCGCTCATGGCGTTGCGTATCGGCGCGGATAGTTGCTGGGGCGGCGGCGGGGCAATCGGGGTGCAGGCGGCCAGCAACAACAGGCTCAGACAGAACAGCCACAGTCGTCGGACAAAATTTATGGTACTCATCTCTACCTCCTATCATCGAAAACAGTCGCTGATACACTGACTGTAACTACACAACGAAATCCACTCAGCCACCGACTAGCTGAACTGAGCCGGGATTTTTGGGGTATATCGAAACCAATCGAACGGGTGAAATGTCTACCCCTAGGGGGCTGGCTGGCCCGACGCCAGTACCGCTTCGGTAGGATAGTCCAGACCCTCCGCGCTGCAATAGGCGTCCAGCAGCCGGGCCACATCCGCGCAGAGGTTGTCGCGCATGGCGACGTCGGCTTCCAGGCCAGCCAGCGCGCCGTAACCGCAGACCAGCGCCTGGGGCGACGGGAAACGCGCCCGGCCCACCTGCACCTGTACATCGATCTGCCCAAAGCCCGCTGCCTGCAACAGCCTGCGCATCTCTGCGGGATCGTTGAAGGAGTGGGGCGGTTGGAGTTTGGCGGCCTGCTCAGCGCCGACGCGCTCGCCCCAGGCCTGGGCCATGGCCGCGTTGCCCAGATTTCTCTCCAACGGTCCCCATGTGGTCAGCGCAAGACGGCCACCTTTTGCCAGCACCCGGCCCATCTCCTTCAGCGCGGCCACCCGATCCGGGAAGAACATCGCGCCGAACTGACAGGTCACCACATCGAAGCTGCCGTCGGCAAAAGGCAGGCTTTCCACTGATGCTTCCCGCCATTCAATTGTCGCTCCGCCGTTCTGCCCATTCACGCTGCGCGCCACGGCCAGCGCTTCAGCGTCGATGTCCAGACCCACCACCTGCCCCATCGGACCGACGATCTGGGCAGCCTGGTGGGTCACTGTTCCCGTGCCGCAGGCCACGTCCAGCAGCCGTTCACCGGGCCGGGGCATGGCCCGAGCCAGGGTGCGGGCCGACCACGGCGCGGTAATCGACGGTACAAAGTAGGCGTGGTAGATTTCCGCCCAATTGCCGGTAATGCCCCAAACATTCGATGCGTCCATTTTATCCCCTTTCGAAAGACCCCAGCCTGCCTGGAAAGGTGAAACTTCCAGGCAGGTGCAAATGCAGCGTTTCCACGAGACGCCTACTCACAGTGTCAGCCCGCCCCGTTGTTTTCCACGGGCAACCCGGCGTCGATCCACGCCTGGACGCCGCCCTCCAAAACCTGCACATTCGTAAAGCCCATATCGTGGAGCATTTTGCCGCCGATGGCGCCCAGCGGCCCCAGAATGCAGGTGGTGATGATGGGCCGGGCCCGATCCGCCAGCCGGGGGTCTTGCCAATCTTCGGGCACTTCCTTGTCGGCCAGATAGGTGAGTGCGCCGAATGACAGATTTACCGCGCCGGGCACAGTCCCGGTCTGGGCGATGTCGGCCGCGTCGCGCACGTCGATGACCAGCAGGTCGGATTCCTTCTTCTGGCGGCGCTGGGCGTCCGCTGGCTTGATGGTGGGTACGACCCGGTAGGCGTCATCGGCCATCGCGCCGAAAGTCCGGGGACTTCCATTGGCCCCGGCAAGCCGCTCACCCACGGGGCCCCGGGTGATGACCGTATGCTCTGCCATCATATCGAAGATTTTCACACTTGCATTGCTCAGAATCGGGGCATCTTTGGTGGCGGCGACAATCGGCCCGTTCAGGAAGCCCTGCACCGCGGCTTCGTCGTCGAAGAGATAGACCCCGCCGCACTCGTGGGCTTCTTCGTTCATCAGCCAGACTTTCCAGCGCAGGCCGGGCGTCTCGGAGATAGGCTGGGCCTCGGGCAGCCAGGCCTGCTCCAGCTCGCTTCGTGAGATACCACTGAAGGTGAAGTTGATCTGCAGAATCTTTTGAGACATTGCCAAACTCCTTTTGATTGGTGAACTGTTTGCCGGAAAACCGTCGGGGGATGCCCACAGCATAGCAGGAATTGGGTTGCCTTTTCTGCCATTTCTTGCCAAAAAAGCCTCTCATTCTTGCGCAAATTGTGCTATACTTGCGCCATACAAAAACTACCGATTGTGTACTGGTCAACGAGATGGTCAAACGTAGGTGCGGTTTGTAACCGCACTTTCACCCGAAGAAGTGCGGTTGCAAACCGCACCTACAGATTTCACGATATTTTTGACCAGTACAAAAAACTCCCGATTGGCATCCAATTCTTTGACAGCCTGCGTGAAGACAATTTCCTCTTCTCAGTCTGCTTGGCTTCAAAGTGAACGCCGAAGAGGTCATCGCCCAGGGACGCATCGACGCCGTGCTGGAACTGCCCGACAAAATCTACATCATCGAATTCAAGATGAGCAGCGCTCAGATCGCGCTCGGCCAGATCAGAGCCAGAGGCTACGCCCAACCCTACCGCGCCAGCGGCAAGCCGATTACGCTGATCGGCATCGCTTTTGGCAAGGGAACGCACGCCATCGGCGATTGGAAGTCTGAAAATGATGAGTCCCTCTGCTCCCGCTGAACGCCCGTTCAGATTGGATGTTCATTCGGGAGCGTTCTATGGCTTCCCATTCCAGATGGCGGGCAGGCGAATGGTGCAGGATGGACAGGGCGACGCCGCGACCGGCGGGATCACCAGCAGAGTGATGGACCCAGCCGGGTAGAGAGCTGTGAAGCTCCCGCCGCTGATGGGCCGTTCCGCCAGGCGCTGGATGGCGCTCAGATCGGCCTCGCTGTAGCGGTAGACCTCCGCCGCTGGCCCCGGAATAACGCCGCTGATCGTCACTGTGCTGGTCAGGCTGGTGGTGGCTTTGTTGATGACCACAAGGGTCAGCGCCTGGTCGTTGGCCCGTTGCGCCCCGTAGATCGCCAGCCGCTCCTGCTCCCCGCTCCGGGCATAGACGCTCGTCTCCCCAAAGGCGCTGCCCGCGCCGTCGTAGTTGCGATAGATGCGGAAGGCGAACGCTCCCGGCTGCCCGGCCTGGGGCGGATCCCACAGGGTTGCCAGGTCCAGCCTCTCCCGGCCAAAGATGCCCAACACATCGGCCTGGGCCAACGCTCCGTTGATGTGATCCAGTGCACCCCAGTTGTATTCGGTCAGAGCCAGCTTTGTGCCCGGATAGTTGGCCTCCACCCATTCCCGCATACGCGGAAGCAAGCGCACCGCGGGGCCGTCGTCGGTGTTGGCGATCCAACTCTCGTCCGCGTAGTTCGGGTCCCACAGGGAGCGGGTGGAGCGCAGCCGCAGGGCCTGGGTATCGCTCCCGCCCGCCGGGGCCAGGGCCACCCCCTGGGCCTGGGGATAGTAGTGCAGGTCCAAATAGTCCAGAAGGCGCAGGCCGTGCTGCTGCTCGTAGACCCCCATCTGCTGTAAATACCAGACCACAAAGGGGATGCCGCCGTGGGCGTTGCGGTCCTGGGGGTGATTCCACCAGTCGCCCCCCTCCGCCATATCCAGCGCCGAATTGAAATAGGCCGTCCAGCCCCACAGAACCGGGCCGAGGGTCTGGGCGTTGGGGTCTGCGGCTTTGATGGCGGCTGCGTAGGCGTAGGTGAGATCCCGCATTTCGTCGTAGCTGGCAGGCTGGGGGTGGACGTCCCGGTGGGTGTCGTTCCAGAGCATCGGCTCGTTGTCCAGATTGTAGAAGGCGACGCCGCCCTGGGCCGCCCCGCCGTAGCGCCCGATCAGATGGGCGATCCACCCCTGCACGAAAGTTGTGGTAATGGGCAGGCTGGTGTCGGTCGGGTCGTTGCCGGTAATGGGTCCGCCGCTGGGCTGCACGCCGTTGCCGCAGTCGGGTCGCCAGTCGTCGGTCGCCTGCTGGGGGCCGTACTTGGCCACGCTGAAGCCGCAGGCCACGGCCCGGCTCTTGGGTGTCCAGCCGATCAGCGGCGCGGTGAGGATCGTCTGACTCCCCGTGCGCCGGTCCTGCTCCACAAAGCGGTCCGCGTCGGAACCGTTGGGCAAAGCGTCGGGGTTGTCGTTGTCGTTGGGGATGTTCTCGAAGAACCAATCGCTGGCCCGGTTGGAGGTATCGTTCTGCCAGTTGTAGCGGGTCTGGGCGTTGCCCCCGCGCCTGCGCACGGGCAGCCGCAGCTCCGCGGCCAGGGTCTCGTCGGCAAAGTTCATCCCGTAGATGTGGGGGCTGATGGGGTGGCGGTCTGCGCTGGCGTCCACCCGCAGATCGGGGCCGAGAGCAGGTGGGGGCGGCGTGGGCGTGGGCAGCCCGGCGTTGACGAAGCCGATCTGGTCCAGATAAAAAGTGGGCTGGCTGCCGGGTGTGCTGTTGAACCACTGGATGGAGCGGGCCTGGCGGGGCTGACCCAGACCGAAGAGGGGCAGGTCGATTTGCATCCACACGCCGGGCGCTGGGTTGAAGGTTTGGGCGACGACTGTGCCGCCGTTGCCCACCTCCACTTCGATCTGCTGGCCGCCGCTTGCGCCGCCGTGAACCCAGAAACGCAGGGTGTCATAGGCGCTCAGGTCCACCGGGTCAAAGCGGCTGATCTTCAGCCCGCTCCAGCCTTCGGTGTAGGTGACGGCAATCGAAGCCCCGCCGCTATAGATCGGCGCGGTGTTGGTAAAGACGCGCTCGACGCCGCCCCAGGACCAATCCTCCCAGCCGCTGGCAATGGCGTCGGCGTAGACGAGCAGGCTGCCGTTGGCTGGCGCGGCATCGGCGAAAGCGATATTTGTGGGATGGGCGAAGGCCAGGCGCAGCCAGAGCAGGGCCAGGGCTGCCAGGCCAAAGGCCAGGAGTGTCCGCTTGCGGGGGGTGGGGTTGTTCATTGGGAGTCTACTCTGCACGCCTCTCTCAGGGCGATTCCTCCGGTCACTGCTTCGGATAGTAGGGCACATTGATTCCTGTTGTCCCAAAAGGAATGTAGACCGGCATAGCCGGCCTACATTCCACCGGGTCCACAGGGGGCTGGGGCGCGGGCCGGGGCGACGGGGCCGGGGATGGAATGGCCCGGGCTGGCGGCTGGCTGGGAGGTGCCTCCGGGGCTGGCGGATTTGCGGGCGGCGCGGCCAGGGGCTGTTGGGTTGGCTTCTGCGCATCTGACTTGTGGGTGATCTGCCACAGTCCGATAGCCGCGCCCAGCGCCACTGCGCCGCCCAGAATGAGTGGACTGAGGTTTGCCTCGGATTTAATAGGTCTCTTGCTTTCCACTTCCTCTGGGTGGGGTTGCATTCTTGCCTCCTGACTGGAAAATAGGACGCTGATGACGCTGAAAGGGCTGATTGCCGCTGCGGTGTCCCTTCGATGAACTCAGGACATCGCCTGAGCCTGTCGAAGGGATAAAATCTGCGCAGATCAGTTGTTTTGTACTGATCAAGAAGATCGTGGAATCTGTAGGTGCGGTTTGCAACCGCACT
>JAHDWH010000306.1 GCA_023384455.1 Caldilineaceae bacterium
AAAAGGGCGTTTCCGCCCTGTCCAGCGGCGAGGCGGGGCCAGCATTTTTGTCCCCCTGGCAGGTGACCGGGCTGACACTGGAACCCTTTCACGCCCTCACCTTTCTCAGCCGCCTGAGCAACCAGAGTCTGATCGAAGCGACTGAGCCGTCTTCGCCCCTGCGCCACGCCCGGCTGGGCAACGACCTGCGTTTTTGGAGCCACGGAGCCAAGACCGTCCTGGAAATTCTGGCCGGCCAACACCTGCTGCCCGGTCTGCTGGCCGACAGCAGTGGACGTTTTCAGGCGCTCTGGCAGCCCCAACTGCTGGACCCAATTCTGCGCCGCCGGGTGGAAGCGCTCATCGAAGCCATGCCCCCCATCTGCCGGGCCTACAATCTGGAAAGTCTGGAGCTGGCCCATTCGCCCAGCCAACTGACCGAACATTTCATCGCTGCGCTGGTGGACCAGGCCGTGCGCAACTGGGCCGCGCCCGTGCAGAGCGCAGGACAGGCCGCGCCTTCCCCGGCCCGCCAGTGGCTGACCAGCCTGCTCTCGACCCAAACGACCGTCGATCTGCCACCCCAGCCCGCCCACACCCTTTTTCAGGAATGGGTCGGCTGGCTGGAACAGTTGCACGTCACCACCGCCGACGCCCAATTCCGGGTGGCCTTTGCCCTGGAAGCGCCGGAAGCCGCCAACCCGACCCGCTGGATTCTGCGCTACTTTCTCCAGGCCCGCAGCGATTCCGACCTGACCGTCTCGGCCCAGCAGGTCTGGCAGGAGAAGAGCCACAGCCTGCGTCTGGGCGAGATGCGCTTTGACCAGCCCCAGGAGCGGCTGTTGGCCGGGCTGGGCATCGCCAGCCGTCTCTTCCCGCCCATCAAAGAGAGCCTGCGCACCTCCCGCCCGGAAAGCGCGCTGCTCACCACCGCCGAGGCCCACCAATTTTTGCGGGAGATCGGCCCGTTGCTGGAAAGCAGCGGCTTTGGGCTGATCCTGCCTGACTGGTGGCAGCAGCGGGGACGCTCGAGGCTGGGGATGCGGCTGCGTCTGTTCAGCCAACAGCCGGGGGACGATGACCTGTTAAGTGAGCGTCTCAATGGCTACCGCAACGGTGACGGCGACCGACACGCAGCGCCGAAAAGCAGCGCGCTGACCCTCAACAGTCTGATCCGCTACCGCTGGGAACTGACCCTGGGCGACGAGACGCTGGACCCCGACGAGTTCGAGGGGCTGATCGCGATGCAGTCGCCGCTGGTCAACATCCGCGGGCGCTGGCTGGAATTGGAGCCGGAGCAGGTGGCCGCGGCCCGCAGCTTTTTGCAGGGCAACCAGGCCGAGGGGCAGACAAATCTGCTCCAGGCATTGCGTATGGCCCAGTCCTATTCTGACACAGAGACCCCCACCCCCCGCCCCTCCCCCGCTGCGGGGGAGGGGGGCGATTTTTCGTTTGGCAAGGGCTTGCCGGAGAATCTGCCCCTGGACACCGTGGAGATCGAAGGCTGGCTGGATGAGGTGTTGCAGCGGCTGCGCAGTGCGGGTTCGATTGAGGAACTGGCCGAGCCAGAAGGCTTTATCGGCACATTGCGCCCCTACCAGCGCCGGGGCGCGGGCTGGCTCTGGTATCTGCGCCGTCTGGGGCTGGGCGCCTGTCTGGCCGACGATATGGGGCTGGGCAAGACGATTGAGGCCATCGCGCTGCTGCTCCACGCCCGTTTTGTAGCCGCCGCGCAAGGCGAAACGCTGACGCCCACGCTGCTCATCTGCCCGACGAGCGTCGTCGCAAACTGGCGGCACGAGATCGAGCGCTTTGCCCCATCGATGAAGGCGCTGGTCCATCACGGCAGCGGGCGGCTGGACGGCGACGACTTCGCCGCAGCTTTGACCGAACACGAACTGGTCATCACCAGCTACGGCACAGCCCGCCGGGACATCGATCTGCTCTCCCAAACCGAATGGAGTACGCTGATTCTGGACGAGGCCCAGAACATCAAAAACCCCGGGGCCAAGCAGACCCAGGCCGTGCGCCGCATCCCCGCGGCCAGCCGCATCGCGCTGACAGGTACGCCGGTGGAGAACCGGCTGCTGGAACTGTGGAGTCTGATGGAGTTTCTCAACCCCGGCTATCTGGGCAGCCGGGAGAACTTCCGCCAGCAATTTGTCCTGCCCATCGAGCGCTACAACGACGAGGCCGCGGCCGCGGAATTGCGCCGTCTGGTGCAGCCTTTCCTTCTGCGCCGCCTGAAGACCGACCCGACAATCATCACCGACCTGCCCGAAAAGAATGAGATGATTGTCTATTGCCCGCTTTCAAAAGAGCAGGCCAAACTCTACAACACCGTTGTCACCGAGACGATGGAGCGGGTGGAGAACAGCGAAGGCATCCAGCGCCGGGGGCTGGTGCTCAGTCTACTGCTCAAACTCAAGCAGGTCTGTAACCACCCGGCCCACTATCTGGGCCAGCAAAAGCCCCTCATCGGGCGCAGCGGCAAGCTCAGCCGCCTGACCGCGATGGTGGAGGAGGCGCTGAGTGTGGACGACCGGGCGCTGATCTTCACCCAATTTGTGGAGATGGGCCATCTGCTCAAGGCCCATTTGGAGGAGAGCTTTGGCGGGGAGGTGCTATTCCTGCACGGGGGCACGCCCGCGGCCAAGCGGGACCAGATGGTGCAGGCTTTCCAGGCCGAAAAGGGCGGGCCGTCCATCTTTATTCTCAGCCTGCGCGCCGGTGGCGTGGGGCTGAACCTGACCCGAGCCAATCACGTCTTCCACTTTGACCGCTGGTGGAACCCCGCGGTGGAGAACCAGGCCACAGACCGGGCCTTCCGCATCGGCCAGAAGCGGGCGGTGCAGGTCTACAAATTTGTGGTGGCCGGGACGTTGGAAGAGCGCATCCACGAACTGATCGAGAGCAAACAGAATCTGGCCGAGTCGATTGTGGGTAGCGGCGAAGATTGGCTGTCGGAGTTGGACACCGAGCAGTTGCGGGACCTGCTCAGCCTGCGCCGGGACGAAATCGAAGAGGAGGCGCTGGTCTGATGACAAACGCACTATTTGCTTCAGGCGGCGCGGTCTGGTCCGAGCGCTGGCACGGGCTGATGGACGAACTGGGCTACGATATGCGCCGGGGACGCTCCCACGCACGCCGGGGGAAGGTGACGGCGGTGGAGGTGCAGGTGGGGCGGGTGACGGCCCAGGTGCAGGACACAGACCTGGGCGCGTGTGATGTGGAGGTGTTGCTGAACACCCACGACGACGACGCCTGGAACCGGGTGTTGGATTCCCTGAGCGGCCAGGCCATCTATGCCGCCCAACTCCTGGCCGGGGATCTGCCCCACTCCATCGACGAGCGTTTTCAGGAGGAGGGGGTCCATCTACTGCCCGCGGGCCGCTATGAGTTGGAGGCGAACTGTTCGGTCTGCGCGGGCTGGGAGCAGCCCTGCAAGCACGTCTCTGCGGTGCTTTTTGTGATGGGCCAGATGCTGGACGAGGACCCCTGGCTGCTCTTTCGCCTGCGCGGGCGGGATCGCCAGCAGGTGCTACAGGCTATGCGTCAGCGGCGCAGCGAAGGGGACGACAGCGCCCCGCCCGCCCCGGTGGAGCGTCGCCCCCTGGCCGCGCCCAGCTTTGCCCCCCTGCAGGAGAATGGCGCTACGCCCCTGCCCCTCTCCACGCAGATCGACAATTTTTGGGGGCGGGGC
Source organism: Caldilineaceae bacterium (assembly GCA_023384455.1). Classification (GTDB taxonomy): domain Bacteria; phylum Chloroflexota; class Anaerolineae; order Caldilineales; family Caldilineaceae; genus JACQGT01. The sequence goes on from JAHDWH010000306.1 coordinate 3,683, forward strand.
AAGCAGTTGGCCGACCTGCACCACCACATCAGCCCACCCACCATCCGCCTGGCCCTTCTGCGCCGCCTGGGCCATCCCCCCTTCCGCACGGACAGCCTGGAAACCTACGATCAACTGGTGGCGGTCTACGAGCAGGTGAGCGCGGCCGCGCTGGCGCTGGCCTTCGCGCCGGAGGTGGGTGAAGAATAGAACGCGGATGAAGCGGAAAGGACGGATTTGCGCGGATTTTTAAGAGACGGATTGCTCGTGCCCATCGCTCCCGCGTGGGCACGTTTTTTTTTGGACGCTCTGCGTCCGCTGGCGGTGTCCCAACGGGGGAGCGAGGGAACGAGCGGTAGGGGCGTAATCAATTACGCATCTACGCAAAGGCCATTGAGGGCAATTGGATAATCCGATCCGGCGTTTCTGTATGGGATTGGATGGCGAAGAAACGGCGCTCGATTTCTTCCAGCACCGCACCGTCATAGAAGGTCATTCCGCAGTTTGCACAGACCAGCACCGGCGTATTGGGGACCAGCAGGTAGCTGTCCGCGTGGCTGTAGAGATAATCCGTGCGTTCTTCTTCAAAATGGGTCTGCCCGCAAAAGGGGCAGGCTTTTGCAGTCGGCGTATCAGTCATTTTCACTCTCTCCTCGTATCCACGGATCAACGAAGTTCGGCGGCTCTGGCACGTAAACAGTAATCAGCACAATCTGATCTCCGAGTTTACCGCAGACAATATGCACCGGTTGCTCTCTGGCAAATCCAAGCACAAGACAGCTTTCGCCTCTGCCCGTATCGGGATATTCCTCCAAAATTTCACCACGCAGCAACGCCGTGCGCACCTGGGCAATTGTCAGTCCTCTGGCCTTGCGCTTCAAATCCGCGTGGCTACTGTAGATGTATTGGCGACGACGAACCGCCCGTTGTATATCTTCAATCGTCATTGTAGGCCACGCTGTCGTTTTCTTCTATTCTTGAACCGGAACAATACCCGCATTGTAATTTTGGGATGAGTGGTGCACCCGATTCCGGGAATGGGCCGCCACCTGACAGTAAGCCGGAGATCGTCTGGCCCATTCCCGGAATCAAAGACCCTCACCACCCCTACCTGTTGGCGGGAAGGTCGGTTGTTGAAGGGTCGCCCCCGCCTCTCCCCGCCGCTGAGATGGTTCGTTTGGTGTGTTGGGTGGGCTGGGAGAGGCGGGGGAAGGACGGCGATTGGGTCTCTCGTGCTCATCACTCCTGCGTGGGCACGGCTTTTGGGATGCTCGCGGAAGTGGTTTTGGCCGCATACCGGAAGGTTGGCACGTCAATGAAGCCTGACCCGAACTTGTTCCAATGCCCGCTGGCTGCTCTCCAAGTTAGGATGGTTAACGGCTTCATCAATTTGCACGACAAGTTCCAATTGCTCTTGAGCTTCAGCTAACTGGCCTAAATTCGCAAAAACCATTGCCATATTGTAACGGATAACTCTTTCGCCAAATTTATCTCCCACTTGGCACGAAAGTGGTAATGCCTGTCCGTAGTAGCCCAATGCCTTATCCTTAGCACCCAAACTTCGGTATGCCTCAGCGATGTTGTTGAGTATTGTCGCCTCTTTGTTAGGGTCTCTCACATAGCGACTCAATGCAAGCGCCTCCTCGTAATAGCATAGCGCCGTCTCTTTCTCCTCCAATTTATCGTAGACTGTCCCAATATTATTAAGAGTTGTTGTCTCCCAACTGCGGTTACCAACTTGGCGAAAGAGGAGCAAAGCTTGCTTAAAATAGTCTAACGCCTTTTCTGATTCACCGATACCCCAGTAAACCGACCCAATATTATTGAGAGTCATTGCCTCCCCGTCACGATCCCTCATCAGGTGCCTCAATGACAGTGACTGCTTGTAATAATCCAACGTTCTTTGCGTTTCGCCTAGGGCATTGTAAACCGCACCTATGTTCTGAAGTGTCGTCGCCTCTCCCGTACGGTTTCCAAGCTGGAGATACAGCAATAATGTCTGTTCATAATAGTCTAGCGCCTTCTGTTTTTCACCTGTCACTGAGTAAATCACCCCAATATTCGAAAGGGTTGTCGCTTCCCGACCAGGGATTCTCGATTGGCGACACAACACCAGTACATCTTCGTAATATATTGATGCTTTCTCCATTTCTCCCAGACTTTGGTAGACAACACCAATATTGTTGAGAATCGTCGCTTCCATATCGTGATCCACTACCTGACGTATCAAAGGTAAGGCTTTTTCATAACAATCCAATGCTTTCTCCAGTTCTCCCAAATTCTGATAAGTTGTCCCAATGTTGTTCAACGTCACTGATTCTCCATAATGATCTCGCGTTTTGCGATACAACAGCAATGCCTTTTCATGGCAATTCAACGCGTTTTCCTTCTCTCCCAAAGCATCATAGCGTAACAATTGTGCAATCAGGTAATAAAAGTGGTCAAAAGTGCGAAAAATGA
>JAHDWH010000307.1 GCA_023384455.1 Caldilineaceae bacterium
AATGCCACCCAGCAGCCCCAGGCCGAGGGTCAGGGCGACGGCCTGGATAAATGTGGACGGCTCCCAGACGGGCGTGATAAAGCCGCCCACGCCGGGGATCAGCGCCACGCCGGAGAGAAGTATCACGCCGATCAGCGAACCGAGCAGGGCCGAGAGCAGACAGAGCAGCAGACTCTCTTCCACAATCTGGCGCACAATGCGTTGGCCTGCCCAGCCCAGGGCGCGCAATGTGCCGATCTCTCGCGTCCGCTCGTGGATGGACATAATCATTGTGTTGGCGACGACAATCCCACCCACAATCATCGCCAGCAGCCCGATGCCCGCGGCCATCCCCTGCATATTGGCGATGTCGTCGGTGTTCTGGGCAAACTCGCTGCTGATGCTGGCCCGGGCATCGGGAAAGCGGCGGTCGATGGCCGCCTGCACGGGCCCGGCATCCGCGGGGTTGTGTACATCTACAAAAATGAAGCTGACATTGCGGGGGCGGTTGAGCAGCCGCTGGGTCTCTTGCAGGGCCAGCACGCCCCCACTCTCCTCCCAGGCCACACCGGTTTCATAGAGACCGACAATTTTATAGCGGCTGTTGTAGAGGGTCAACGTATCGCCTACATTCAGATCGTAGGAATCCGATGCGCCCTTACCGATAAGTATTTCGTTGGGCCGCCGCATCCGCTGCCCCTCCACCAGCACGTAGTGGTCCATCGCCGCGCTGTTGGGGTCCAGTCCACTGATAATAAAGAGAGGCAGCTCCGGCGTCATCACAAAGCCCATCACCATCGGGCTGACCGCCTTGACCTGGGGCATGGCCTGAATCTGGCGCACAATGCGCTCGTCCAGACTGCTCAGACTCATATCGGGCACATCCCGTTGCATGACTGTAATGTTGCCCGCACCGCCGCTGCCCGCCAGTTGGTTGAGCTGACCGATCATCCCCGCGGTCAGCCCGCCCAGCATCACCAGTGTAGCCACGCCGATACCAATGCCGGAGGCGGCCATCAGTGTGCGGTTGCGCCGCCGCCACAGGTTGCGAAAGCTCTGGTTGCCGATGCGGCTGAGCAGACCGGTATTGCCGTCGGCCGCGCCGCCCTCGTAGCGCAGGGCTTCCACGGGCAGCAGATTGGCGGCGCGCCAGGCCGGGTAGATACCGCCCACCAGCCCCAGCACCAGCGCGGTGACAAGGCCCTGGGCAAAGATGTCCGGGGTCCACGCGCCCTCAAAGAGCGCGCCCAGACCGGGCAAGCGGCCAATCCCCTCGCCCATCAGATAACCCAGACCCACCCCAACAATGCCACCCACCAGACTGAGGGCGATGGATTCGCCCAGAATCAGCCCCATCACCCGGCCCCGGCTCCAACCCACGGCGCGCAATGTGCCGATCTCCCGGGTGCGCTCCAGAACGGTCATCACCATCGAATTCATCATCCCCAGCCCGCCGATGAGGATGGCGATGGCAGCCACACCCCAGGCAAAGCCCTGCATCATCTGGTCGTACTGCTGGTTGGCTTCCCGGTCGCTGGTGCGGCTGATGGAGAGGTCCAGGTCCAGGTTTTCCATGCGGGCAATCGTCTCGTCCATATCCGTGCCCCGGCGCAGCCCAATCTGGAAGAGGCTGACCTGGCGCTCCAGTTTAGCGATCTCCTGGGCGTCGGTAACGGTGACAACGCCGCCGGATTCCTCCATCCCCTGGCCGGTCTCGTAGATACCCACAATGCGGTAGGGCTGGCCGTAGATGCGCACGGAATCGCCCACGCCCTTCTTCAACGACTCCACCGCCCGCCGTCCCAGGACGATCTGGCCCGGTGCTTTGACCGGCGCGCCCTCCACCAGCCGGTAGTGGGCCATAGCCGTGCTGCCGGGGTCGTAGCCAAAGATGAGCAAAAAGGGCAGATCGTCGGTGGAGACCCATGTGTAGATGCCCGGCTCCACCCGCTCCACGCCGGGCACGCCCTGCAAGCGCTGACCCACCGTATCGTCCAGTTTGCTGAAAACCGGGTCCAGCGCGTTGGCCTGGGTGATGAGCAGATCGTTGTCGCCGCCGCCCACGGCCGTGGCGTAGTTGCTGGAAAAACCCTTTGCCACTGCGCCCAGGGCCACCACAGCAGCCACGCCGATAGCAATGCCCAGCAGTGTGAGAATACTGCGGGTAGCTCGCCGCCACAAATTTTTGAGAATCATCGCTCCCCCAGTAACGCAAGCTGTTAGGACTCGTCAAGAAATAAGTTCCATCCGGTGCGTCGCACTGTCCACGAAATGACTCTAGTCCGCAACCTCATCTGGACAGTGCGACGCACCAAAACGGGAAGTTATTCTTTGACAAGCCCTTAGCTTGCGATGGGCTGCGCAAGCTAACAGCTTGCGTTACAAATTCGGCCTTAGCGCTGTCAGAAAGCCCTGGAAACGCTCTGCGCTCTGCACCAGCCAGCGCACAGTGGGGACCAGACGCAGGTAGCCTTCCAATTGGGCCACAAATTCCAAATCCTTCGCGGCCTGGCCGTTGTGCGCGCCATCCGTCGTTGCGTCCAACAGTTGCAGGCGGTGTTTGCTCTCCTCAATCCCCCGGCTCATCAACTCCACTTCCCGGTTGACGTTTGCAAGACGGCTCAATACAGGTTCGCAGTGAAACCGTACCCGACAGTATCCGCCCTCAATTACCCACGGCACGACAGAAGCGCGGCATCACTTTGGAATAGCGGCGTCGATCTGCTGGCGCAACTGCCCCTCTGCCAGTTGGCCGGTGGCCGACCAGAGCACTTTGCCTTCCCTATCCACAACCGCATAGCTGGGATGGCCGCGCAGCGTGTAAAAACGCAGGCGCTGCTGGCCTGCATCGGTATTGGCGTCGATCTGCTCGAAGGCCATGCGTCCGTCATATTCAGTTTGAAGCCCATTCACGATGGGCTGCATAGCTGTTCAAGCCGCTCAGGCTTCGGTGTAGAAATAGAGAAAAGTGGCCTGCCCCTGGGCCGCGCCGGCGGGAATCAGCGCCTTCTCTCCCCCTGGGCCACAGGCCGCCAGCAGGGCCAGCACCAGCAACCCCCAAAGCGCTGCACCAGTCAATCGGGTTGTCTGTTTCACCGGTTCTGCTCCTTCCACTGTTCGTTCAGTTGCCGCTGAAACGCCACCTCGTCCGCCCCCCAAAAAGTCTTGATGTAGGCCAAAGCCGCCTCCATCTCGCCCTCACTGAGGATATCCCGATAGACGGGCATTTTGCTGTTGGGCACACCGCTGCCTTCCCGCAGCACTTGCAGGAGCAGAGCGTCGGCGTGATGCCAGGTGTGTCCCGTTCCGTTGTGGGGTGGCGCAGGGTATACGCCGTTGACGTCGGGTACTTTCCAGTTTGCTTCGCCCTCGCCCTGGCTGCCGTGACAGGCCGCGCAGTGGGCTGTATAGACAGCCTTACCCACTTCTAATTGCTGGGGGTCTACGGGCGTCGTGGCGCTCTTCCCGCCACAGGCAGCCAGAAGGAGCGCCAGCATTCCCCACAGTGCCCAACCAGCCCAACCATTCAAACAGATAGTCAATGTCCATCTCCATTTCAGTTGTGATTCGCTTTTGCTACTCTACAACCTCTTTCCTCTCTGAGCAAACAGCCGCGCACCAGTAGGCGCGTAGGCCATTGTGCCTGTTCGTCCCCTGTCCAGCGATAGATTGTGAAATAGGGGGCGATGCGATTGACTGAAGGCATAAGGTTGCGCAGCCACGATTTGCGTGCGAAAACGTGAAGACGTGAAATGTGAAGACGTGAAACGTGAAGACGTGAAACGTGAGAGTATGTGACGACACCTCACGTTTCACGTTTCAGATGGTTGGCCGACCGGCTAACCCATATACGTTAATTCCTCGCTGGTATCGTACTGGCGGCCATAGCCAGAGCGGCCCACTCCGGACGCAGGAGAATGCCGGGTTGCTGGCTGATTTGGTACGACGCAGCGCAAGAAGGGTTGACGGAAGAGAGGCGGCTGAGTTGTTCTGGCTTCAGACTTGCATCACAACGACGCCTGGATACCCAGCAGCCTGCTCCCCAATCGAAGTCCCAATCCGGCGGCTGTGCGTGTCAGCCCCTCACCCATCCACCATTTTTCATAGAGAACTTTGCCCGTATGCCAGAGACGGCCGGGGCGGGGTACAGGCACGGTGGGATCCGGTTCGGCGTAGAAATCACCGCTGGCGAAACCAGCCACGCCGCTGCCCATCTCGATCCAGCAGTACCCCATTCCATCGAACTGGTTGTGGGGCGTAGCTCCCTGAATTGCCTCTGCGATACGGGCCGCCACCGTTTCGCCTTCGCCGTGGGCAAAGACGCCGGCCTTGGGCAGGGGCTTGCCGTTGGCCAGGGTGATGGCCGTCACGTCGCCGATGGCGTAGACGTTTTCAAAAGAGGTCGCCAGCGTGCGCTTGTCCACGGGAATCCACCCAGCCGGGTTGGCCAGGGCGGAGTTGCGCACAACCTGGGGCGGTTTGTGGGGCGGCACCCCGGCCAGGAAATCGAAGGAGGCCAGCTCTCGATTCCCAAAAATCAGCGTCTTCTGGTCCGGGTCAATGCGGGTCAAGTTCAATTGGGGGCTGAAACTGATGCCTTTGGCCTGCAACATCCCCACCACCGCCTGGCCCATCGCCGGGCCGGCCACGCCCATAGGCGCCGGCTCCGGTGTGTAGACCGCCATCTCGACCCGATCCCGCATTCCCCTGCGCCGGAAGTGATCGTCCAGCAGCAGCGCGGTCTCGTAGGGAGCGGCTGGACATTTGTAGGGGGTGGCCGCCACCAAAACGGCGACGCGTCCGCCCTGGAAATTTTGCAATGCCGACCAGAGACCGGTGGCGCCGGGCAGGTCGAAGGGGGTGTGGGCAACCGCGGCGAAACCGGGCATGGCCTCCGGAGCCAGGTCCGCCCCCAAGGCCACCACCAGATAGTCGTAAGCCAGATCTTCACCGTCGGCCCGCACAACTGCCCGTTCGGGGTCGATCTCCTGCACCACAGCCCGGCGCACCTCGACCCCAGGCTGCAACAGGCGGCGCAGGTCTTTGGTGATCTGTGCCGCCTTCCGCCAGCCCACCATCACCCACAGCAGCGAGGGGGTAAAAACGTACTCGGCCCGCTTGTCCACTACCACAACCCGATGCTCTGGACCAAGTCGCTGGCGCAATGCGTTGGCAGTCACAATGCCGCCTACGCCGCCGCCCAGAATGAGAATTGTTTTACCAGCCATCAAATCACCTCCGTCTTAGATGTTCAGCAAGGAATACAACGGTTTGATCCTCACAGATGCCACGTCAGCCCCCCTTTCGCCATCATTGCCGCGTTACCAATCGCCAGCCGCCGTCCCTCCATCTGGGCGAACGCGGCGTGGCCGGACACCGACTCAAAGCTGGTCATTTGCACTATCGAAATCGTGACCGACAACCCTTCGATAAGCCCAGGACACCGTCAGGTGATTGCCAGCCACCCCCGGGCCTACGCCCGCCAGCAGGAGATTCTCGACCCTCTCCCCTATCTGCCCCTGCTGGAAGAACAGCCTGGCGCTTTCGAGCACGCCTTGCCCCGGCGCTGCTGGCGAGAGCGATGGCCCCCGGCCTATGCCGCCAACTGGTCCTGGAACTGGCCCAGGGCCACTATCTGCCACAGGCCGAATCCGTCCTGCTGATGGGCAATCCCGGCCTGGGCAAGAGCCACATCGCCATCGGTCTGGGGCTGGCCGCCTGTCGCCAGGACAAGCGGGTGCGCTTCTACAACGTCACCCACCTGAGCAACGAATGGCAGGAGACCCAGGCCAACCACCAACTGCCTGCCTTTGTGGAGCGAGCTTTGCGCCACCAGCCCATCATTCTGGACGAGTTCGGCTACGTCCCCTTTTCGTCCAGCGGCGCCCTGCACGAGCGCCCCTCCCTGCCCCTCGCCACCAACCTACCCTTCAGTCAGTGAGTACAGGTACTGGGCGACGAGCGTCTGACCAGTGGTCTGCTCGACCGGCTTACCTTCCGCAGATACCTGTTCAGCCACCCCACCCTGGCCCTCCCCATTCCAGGGAGGGAACTGGATCGACTCCTCCCCCACAGTGGGCTAACCATTACCCACAAATAAGAAGGGGGGTATCGGAAGAGG
>JAHDWH010000308.1 GCA_023384455.1 Caldilineaceae bacterium
GTCCCCGTTGTAGCGCATGACGCTGACTTTATTGCTGTTGGCCCCATCCCGATAGGCCACGTAGGGGGTATCCGTGCTGTCCAGGACAAGGGTGGTGTAGGTGGCTGCGCCCGGCGAAAAAGTGCCGCTGCCCACGTCCTGCCAGACATTCGTCGGGGAGCCGCTAAATTTCTTGACGCGCGCCGCGCCCGACGCGCCGTCCTGATAGACGATATAGGGAAGATTGCCACTGCTCAGCGCCAGTTGAATGTAGTTGGCCTGACCGGTCGAAATGCTCTGATCGGCTCCCACCGAGAGCCAACTGTTGCTGTTGCTATCGTACTTCTTCACCCGAGCGCCGCCGCTGCTATAGCCCAGGTCTTTGTAGGCCAGATAGGGTGTGTTGTTGCTGTCAAAGGCCAGCATATTGTAGGCAGCCACGCTCCAGGAGATATTGCCTGTTCCCACCTGGGCCCAGCTATCGCTGTTGGCGTCATACTTCATCACCCGGGCCCGGGTGGAGGAGGTGTGGTCGCTGTAGGCCACATAGGCCACATTGTTGCTGTCCAGCCCCAGGCTGAGATGGCTGGCCTGACCGGGGGTGATACCTGCGCTTCCCACGGTTGTCCAGCCCGACCCAGCGCCCCCCGTATACTTCATAACAGTCACTTTGGAGCTGACCGCGCTGTCTACAAAGGCCACCCAGGGCGCGCCGCTGCTGTCCAGGGCCAGGCTGATGTAGGAAGCGCTGGTGCTGGAGAATCCTGCGCTGCCCACGTTCGCCCAGGTGTTGGAGCCGCTGCCATAGCGCAATACACTGACTCTGCTGCTGTTGGCCCCATCGGAAAAGGCCAGATAGGGGATATTCCGGCTATCGATGGCGAGAACGGTGTAGGTGGCAGTTCCGGGCGAGAAGCCTGCGGGGCCGTAGGCGGCCCACGCGTGCTGGATGCCCCGGGGGCTGTCGTTGACCGGGGCAACAGTCAGGCTGATGGTCGCCGTGTCAGTCAGCGCGCCGTCGCTGACCACATAGGCAAAGTAGTCGCTGCCCACATAGTTGAGCGAAGGCGTGTAGATCACCTGGGCCGAACCGCTGAGGGTGGCTGTCCCATAGAGAGGAACGCCCAGAGAAGTGAGGACGAGCGCCTCGCCGTCCACCTCCCCGTCGTTCGTCAGGGGTGAAATGGTAACTGGTGTATCCTCGTCGGTTGCGCTGGTATCGTCTTCTGCTCTGGGCGCATCGGGCATGGGGTTCACGGTGACAGTGACCGTCACCTGATCGGTCAGATCCCCGTCGCTTATCTGTACAACAAAGCTGTCGCTGCCGTAATAGTCGGCGGTGGGCGTATAGGCGACGCTGGCGGCAAAGCCCGCGCCGTCGGCCAGGGCTGCGCCGTGGCTGGCAGGCGTGCTGATAGACCACTGCATATCCCCGCTGTCGTTGTCCGGGTCTGTGCCGAAAAGGTGCAGGGCCGAGGCCGAGAGGGTGGTGTCTTCGTCCAGACTGACGGCGGTCTGGGTAATTTCGCTCCCCATCCGCATCACAACGGGTCTGTTGATATTGTCGCCGTCCTGATAGAGGAGATAGGGCATGTCGTCGCGCAGATTGTCCAGAGCCAGGTGCAGATATTGGGGGGTGCCTGATCCAAAACCAGCACTACCGACGTATCCCCAGACCCCACCGCTGTAACGCATGACGCTGGCTTTGTAGTCATTGGCCCCGTCCTGAAAGGCCAGCAGAGGGCGGTCATTGCTGTCCAGCGCCAGGCTGAGGTGGATGGTATAGCCGGGGCTGAAATTGGCTGCCCCCACCTGACTCCAGACAGAGCCTGTGAACTTCATCACATTGGCTTTGGATGTAGTGAGCGCATCCTTGAAGGCTACGTAAGGCACGTTGTTGCTGTCCAGCGCCAGGCTGATATATTCCGCCCGATTGGCCGTGAAACCCGCAATACCCACATTCACCCAACTGGTGCCGTTGAACTTCATTACACTGGCTTTGTAGCTGTTCGCGCCATCCATATAGGCCACATACGGCACACCGTTGCTGTCCAACGCCAGGGAAAGATAATAGGCCAGACCCGGTGTGAAGTCGACCGAACCCACCTGCACCCAGACCCCGCTGTTTGAATCGAATTTCTTGACATTTGCCTTAATCGTACTGGATGCTTCCCGATAGGCCACGTAGAGGGTATCGTTGCTGTCAAAGGCCAGGCTGACTTCGGTCGCATAGGTGGCCGAGAAGCCGGGCGCGCCCAGATATTGCCAGCTATCGTTCTCCGCGTTGTACTTCTTTACGCTGACTTTGCTGGAGGAATCGCTGTCGATGAAAGCCACGTGGGGAATATCGTTGCTGTCCAGGGCCAGGTCTGCCCCGTCCTGCCCACCGCCCGAAAGGAAATCCAGCGGGCCGACCGCTTGCCAGTTCAGGCCGTTGAAGCGCAGCACCCCTTCCTTGCCAAAGGTCCAGTCAGAGCTGTTGTACAGGATATAGGGGAAGCCCTGACTGTCCAGAACCAACTCGAGCTCCTCCGCTGCTTCGTCGGTCACTGTGGCGTCCCCCACAGCGGCCCAATCCGACGAAGCGAAGAGAATCGGCGCGTCGTTCACGGCGATAACGGTCACCGTCACAGCGGCGCTGTCCCATTCCATCTTGTCGTCGCTGACGAAATAAGTGAAGGTGTCGATGCCGGCAAAGTCTTTCTTGGGTGTATAGACAATCTGGTCTGTTCCGCTGATGACAACGGCACCGTACTGGGGTGTGGTTATCCCGGTCAGGTAGAGCGGATCTCCGTCCGGCTCGCTGTCGTTGTCCAGAGGGGAGATGAGGAGATCGGTGTTTTCGAAAGTGCTTACTTCGTCATCCACTGCCATTGGGGCCAGGTTCAAGCCCAGCACAGTAATGCTGACCGTCGCCGTAGCGGTCAGTGAGCCGTCGCTCACGATGTAGGGAAAGCTATCCGGGCCTGAGTAGTCGAGAGTAGGCGTGTAGATGACCTGTGTGGCGCTGAAAAGAGCAGCCTGGCCGTGGCCGGGCGCGCCCACCGCGCTGATCGTGAGAGTCTGCTGATCCGGATCGCTGTCGTTGCTCAGCACAGCGACGGTGACAGAAGAGTTCCAGTTGGCTATGCCGCTGTCATCGACGGCCACGGGTACACGGTTGACCCATTCATACGCACCCCGGTCCACATTTGCGCCGAGGATCCGGCTGTTATAGTCCAGGTCAAAGGGAATGGCCTCGCTGGTGTCGCCGTCCCCATCCCAGTCAGCCGTGTCGGCAGGCAGTGCGCCGCTATTGCCCGTATTGACAGCAGGCGAAAGACCGGAGAGGCGCAGATTGGCCGCAAAGAGCGGATCGGACGTCAACAGATTGGCGTCACAGAGAGCGCTGCTGGGGCAGCCACCCTGAACCAGAGTGTAGTAGAGGTTGGCGGAGGCGTTGTCGTTGTACATCTGCGAGCCTGCAATGCTGGCCGAGTTGCCCCAAAGGATTGTGTTGCTGAGACTGGGCACGCTGCTCCCGCCAGCACCGTCGTTGTAAATCGCACCGCCAGCCCCCGAAGTGTTATTGGCAAAGGTGACATTGACCAGAACCGGGCTGCTGCTGCCCTGGTAGCCGTCGTTGTAGATGGCGCCGCCATAGGCAGGGGAGCCGGAGGCGCTGTTGGCGAAGAAGGCCACATTCATCAGATTCGGGCTGCTGTTGCCACTGCTGGAGCCGTTGTTATAGAGAGCGCCGCCCCGAAAGGTAGCCGTGTTGGCCGAAAAAATCACATTGGCCAGGGTGGGGCTGCAACGCTTTCCGCTGCCCAGACCGTTGCAGTAGAGAGCGCCCCCCGAATTGGCAGGCTGGGAAGAGCCGCTGGCCTGCCCCGCCGTAATCGTAAAGCCGTCCATGCGGGTGGCCGAGGTGATCTGTTCGTTGGTCACGCCGTCCAGATAGAGGACGTGATAGGCGTTGCTGCCGGCGATGTCGGCCACGCTGAGCACAACGCCGCCGGTGGTAGCGTCGTTGCCGTCGATGTCGCCGCTCAGGATAGTAGGATTCGTGGCCAGGTTGCGCTGATGACGGGCCGTCTCGGAGCCGGCGAAGCCGCCATAGAGCCGCACATTGTCATAGCGCAGGGTGAAAGATTCGGAACGGCTGTTGTTGGTGTGGCCGCCATCTTTGTCCACGTCCGGGTAATAGACGCCGGCCGCCACCCAAATGTCAAAATCCAGGCTCGGCTGGCTGTTGGCTTCGTCCAGCGCGTCCTGTACATAGCGGTAGGCCGTCTCCCAGCTCTGCCCGTCCTGGGTGACGCCAACGCCATTGATATTCACATAGCGGATGTTGGGCTTCCATTCGTAAGCACCCATATCCACCGCGCTGCCGATGGCCCGGCTGTTGTTGTCCCGGTCATTGGGAAGGGTCTCGCTGGTGTTACCATCTCTGTCCAGGTCTGCCACATCCGCGGGCAAGACCCCGCTGTTGCCCTGATTGATGGCTGGCGAGCCGTCGGCCAGGCGGAGGTTGCCGCCAGCCGCGTCGACAAAGAGTGGATCGCTGGTGACCAGATTGCTGTCGCAGGTGACGCCGGCCAGACCCGTGCAGCCACCCTGTACAAGGCTGTGATTGACCGCAACGACGGCCTCAAAGTTTTCGATTTGCGATCCGGAGCCAGTAACCGTATTCCCCCACAGAATCACATTGTTCAGGGTGATTTGCATCGTCCCGCCGCCAATGTTATACGCGTCATAGCCGTTGAAATAGAGAGCGCCGCCATCCCTGGCGCTATTGCGGGAAAAGGTTGCATTGGTCAGGGTCAGCCGATTTTCGCCGCCAAACGCGGTCACATACAGAGCGCCGCCCTGGCTGGAAGCGGACGAATCGACGAAGACCACATTGGTCAGGGTAAGATTGTTCCCATTCTCGCCGCCGTCCACATACATCCCGCCACCGTTGCCCGAAATAGCTCTGTTGCCGGAAAAAGTGACATTCACCAGCCGGGGGCTGGCAATCCCCGGATCACCCCAGCCACCAGACTGAACCGACAGCCCCCCGCCGCCAGCGGCCTGGTTGCCGGATAGGACCAGATTCGAAAGGGTGGGGCTATTGCTGTTGAAGACGCCTTCTACAACGATGCCCCCGCCAAATCCATTGTTATTGCCGCCGGTGATGGTGAAGCCGTCGATGACTGTAGCGCTGGTGATGCTCTCCCAGCCGCCACCCATTCTGACCACATTGTATGTATTCCATCCCACAATATCAGCCGCTCTCAACACGACATCATTGGTGGTCACGTCATTGCGATCAATATCGCCGCTCAGGATTGTAAGATGGGCGACAGGGTCCCGCTGGCTGCGCGCGGTCTCGCTACCGGCGAAGCCGCCATAGAGGCGGATGTTGTTATTGAAGATTGTAAAGGACTCATACTGGCTGTAATTGCTATGTTCCCAGTTCATATCCTGATCCGGATAGTAGGTCCCCTGGGCTACCCAAATTTCGTAGACTGTGGATGGATCGAAGCTGGCCTGATCCAGCGCGTCTTGCAGGAACGTGTAGGCGTCGTCCCAGGTGGACCCATCGTTGTTGCCCATTGCGCTGCCAGAGACGTAAATAATTGTTCCCGTGGCCTGGGCGGGTGCCGGCCACCAACCGCCCAATAGAACCAGCGCTGTCAACAGGGCTAACAGCCCGTGTCGGGGGGTAGAAAGAGGTTTGGTTCTGAGAGCGATCATTTTTTTTATCATTTCGAATTGTCTCCGACAAATGCACGACAACCGCGTTGTCTGTGTTCTATTTTCAAGGCGGTCAGCAAACTACATTTGGCTGCCAACGGCCTTTCCACTCTACCCATTCCCCATGACAATTACTATACGCTTTCCCACACCCTCACCGCATCCGCTTATCGTTGAAATTTCACGTAAACAAAAACGGGGGCCTTTTCGGCCCCCGTTTACGTGTTTTGTTGCTATGTGCGTAATCAAAACGATGAAGCTCTTGAAGTTCGCCTGCCAAGTAAGCGTCGAGAAACAAGTGACACCCGGTGCGTCGCACAGTCCGTCGTGGACAGTGCGACGCACCAGAACCCGCACACTATTTATTGACGGTTAT
>JAHDWH010000309.1:0-3442 GCA_023384455.1 Caldilineaceae bacterium
GAGTGCGTCGCACCCTGAGCCTGAGTAGCTACATCCAATCAGAGAACTCTTCTTCAATGTCCCAACGCACCCCCGACTTCAGCACCGCCCTGGAAAGCTACCTGCGCCACCTGGCCGCGGACCGCCACGCCGCTGTCCCGGAGACCTCCCGCTACGGCTATTTGCAGACGCTGCTCAACGCAGCCGGGGAGCAACTGGCCGCGCCCCGGGTCCACGCGGTGATCCACCCGGCCAACAGTGGCGCGGGCATTCCGGATTTGGGCCTCTACGCCGGGGACCAGCCCGACGACGCCCGCCCCCAACACGGAGTTGTCGAAGTCAAGCCTGCCAGCGCGGACGTGGCCGCGGTGGCCCGCAGCGAACAGGTGTGGGGCTATCTGCTTCACTACCGGCTAGTGCTGGTCACCAACACCTATCGCTTTCTGCTCGTCACATTGGACGACGACGGCCAGCCCCGGCTGGAAGAGGAATACCGGCTGGCCGAGAACGAAGCCGCCTTTTGGCAGGCCGCCGAGAACCCCCGGGGCCTGGCCCATCGCCACGCGCCCGCGCTGCTGGAATATCTGATGCGGGTGATGCAGCGCAACGCCCCCCTGCGCACACCCCAGGAGGTGGCGCGCATTCTGGCCTCCTACGCCCGGGAAGCCCGGGCCCGCCTGGAGAGCGACGCCCGTCCTGAAAGCGACAGCCTGCACCAGCCCACCCTCCAGCGCATCCGCACCCAACTGGAGGAGGCCCTGGGCATCCACTTCCGCGAGGCCCAGGGCGAAGCTTTTTTTCGTTCCTCGCTGGTACAGACCCTTTTCTACGGTCTCTTTTCGGCCTGGGTGCTCTGGCACGAGGCCAACCCGACCCGCACAGACAGCTTCGATCTCTGGCGACACACCCGCCATCTGAGCATCCCCGCGGTGCGTCTGCTCTTCGAGCAATTCACCGCGCCCTCCCGTCTGGACCCGCTGCGCATCGAAGAAGTGCTGCTGTGGACTGCGGCCGCGCTCAACCGGGTGGAGCGCGGCGCATTCTTCGCCGTCTTTGGCCGGGTGGGTGGCGAGGCGAGCGGGGAGAGCGAGTCGGCCAGCGCGGTCCAATACTTCTACGAACCCTTTCTGGAAGCCTTCGACCCGGAGCTGCGCCGCCAGTTGGGGGTCTGGTATACGCCGCCGGAGGTGGTGGATTATATGACGGCCCGGGTGGACGCGGCCCTGCGCGAGGAACTGGGGATTGCCGACGGTCTGGCCGACCCGCATGTGACCGTCCTCGACCCCTGCTGCGGCACCGGGGCCTATCTGGTCAGTGTGATGCGGCTGATCTACCGCCGCCTGTGCGAGCGCAACGGCCCGGCTCTGGCCGGCCAGCAGACCGCGGCGGCTGTGCGCACGAGGCTCTTTGGCTTCGAGATTCTGCCCGCGCCCTTTGTGGTGGCCCATTTGCAGATCGGGATGCTCCTGGCCGGGGAGATGCGCGCCCCCTTGCAGCCCAACCAGCGCGCCGGCGTCTATCTGACCAACGCCCTCACCGGCTGGGATGAGAATCTCACCCCGCCCACCCTCAGTAATAACATTCTGGCCCAGGAGTACGAGGCGGCGCTGGGGGTGAAGCAGGAGAGCCAGATTCTCGTCGTACTGGGCAACCCGCCCTACAGCGGCTTCGCCGGGCTGGCCGTGGAGGAGGAGCGCGGGCTGGTGGAAGCCTATCGGGAGACAAAAAGCGGCGCGCCCCGACCCCAGGGCCAGGGACTCAACGACCTTTACGTGCGCTTCTTTCGCATGGCCGAGCGGCGCATTGTGGAGATGACCGGCCGGGGCATCGTCTGTTTTATCTCCAACTACTCCTGGCTGGACGGGCTGAGCCATACGGGGATGCGGGAGCGCTATCTGGCCGCCTTTGACAGTGTGACAATCGACAGCCTGAACGGGGACAAATACCGCACAGGCAAGACGACGCCGGAAGGCCGACCTGACCCCAGCATCTTTTCCACCCCCTTCAACCGGGAAGGTATTCAGGTGGGGACTGCGATTGCCACGCTTGTGCGCAGCGGAAACCCCACGGATGTGAACCGTGCGCTCTATCGGGATTTGTGGGGCAATGAGAAGCTGGCCCAACTGAGCCGGGAAGGGGTAGACGGGGTGGCCGCCGACGCCTATACTGCTTTGCAGCCGAGCGTCGAACTGGGCTATCCTCTCATTCCCCGCGTTTTGAGCGCCGATTATCTCTCCTGGCCGAAGCTGCCGGAGCTCTTCCCGCAGTCGATCCCTGGCGTTCAAACCAAACGGGACGCAGACCTCATCAGCATTGACAAAGAACCTCTGATCGAACGAATGAAAAAGTACTTCGATCCGAAGGTGAGTGATCGGGAAGTGGCGGAGTTTGCGCCCCGATTGATGGAAAAATCAAACCGCTTTGAACCCCAATCCACCCGCCGTACTTTACTCCGTCGAGGATTTTTGCCGGACCACATCGTCCGCTACTGTTTTCGTCCATTTGATATGCGATGGATTTACTGGGAACCGGAAACGAAACTTTTGGGTGAAAAATCGCCCACTTTCTTTCCGCAGGTTCGAGATGAAAATGTGTTTATCGAAGCGCGAAAACGCGAATCATCTGAACGATTCGACCGCGGCTATTTTGTACGCGTGCTGGCTGATAATTTCGGGAACGGTTTCTCCAACTTCTTCCCCCTCTACCTCTACGACGACGACCCCGGCCAGCTTTTCCAGGGGGTGCGGGAAAATCTCAGCCCCACGGCCCGGCGCTATCTGGAAGGGGTGCGGGGCGACGCGGCCAGCCTCTTCTATCACGCCCTGGCCGTCCTCCACGCGCCCCGCTACCGGCTGGAAAACAGCGGCGGTCTGCGCCAGGACTGGCCGCGGCTGCCCCTGCCCGAAGAAGGCGAGGCATTGGTCGCCTCCGCCGCGTTGGGCCGCACAGTCGCCAGCCTTCTCGACCCGGAGCAGCCGGTGGCGGGCGTCACCAGCGGCGCGCCCCGGCCCGATCTGCGGGCGGTGGCCCTCTTTGAATTTTCCGGGAATCAGCCGGATATGGCGCTCAGCGCGGGCTGGGGTCACGCCGGGCGGGGTGGCGTCGTTATGCCCGGTCGCGGGCGGGTGGAGGAGCGTTCCGACGCGGGCGGCGAACCGCTGCTGGATGTCTATCTCAACGACAGCGCGTGCTGGCGGGGTCTCCCCCTGGCCGTCTGGGAATATACGCTGGGCGGCTATCCCGTCCTCAAGAAGTGGCTCAGCTACCGGGAAGCCCCGCTCCTGGGCCGTCCTCTCCTCCTGGCGGAGGTGGAGGAGTTCCGTAACATCGCCCGCCGCATCGCCGCGTTGCTGTCCCTGGCCGACGAATTAGACGAGAATTATCGGCGGGTGGCCGCCTGATCCACCCGGTGCGACGCACTCCCCGCCAACCGCGTGGAATCCACCGATCCATCCGGGGAGTG
>JAHDWH010000309.1:3542-6076 GCA_023384455.1 Caldilineaceae bacterium
GGGCCGGTGCGACGCACTCCCCACCAGTCGCGTGGAATCCGGCGATCCGTCCGGGGAGTGCGTCGCACCGGACGGAAGTGGACGAGTTGGACGGGAATTATCGGCGATGCACATCCATCACTCCAAACCCAATTTGACTTTCCATGCAACTAACCCCACGCGGCCTGCTCCTCCTCTCCATCACCGCCCTCTTCCTGCTGGCAGCCACCTTCGCCGGATTTTTCCTCTGGCTGGCGGCGGGCTGGCTGGTGCTGGCCTGCGCTTTCCTCCTGGCAGACTGGCAACTGACCCCGCCCCCCGCGGCCTGGGAAGTGCGCCGCAGCCACGACGACCGGCTCTCTCTGGCCGCCTGGAACCGGGTAACGGTGACTGTCACGCTGCGTTACGGTCTGCGCCCGCTCTCCCTCTGGCTGCGGGACGAGACGCCCCCCACCTTTGCCATCTCCGACGAACAGCGCATCCTGACCGGCACAGCCACGCCCAGAGAAAGCAGCACCCTCGTCTACTATCTGCGCCCGCCCCGCCGGGGAGACTACGCCTTTGGCGATCTGCACCTGCGCTGGGAGTCCGTGCTGGGGCTGCTGCGCCGCCAGGCCACCTTCCCCGGGGCCAGCCCGGTGAAGGTCTACCCCAATCTGGTGGATGTGAAAAAGTATGACCTGCTCCTGCGCAAGAACCGGCTGTGGGAGTTGGGTCTGCGCAACACTCGGCTGCTGGGCGCTGGCTCCGAATTCGAGCGGATGCGCGAGTATCAGCCCGACGACGAATACCGCAAAATTAACTGGAAGGCCACGGCCCGCCGGGGCAAGCCGATTACAATGGAATTCGAGACCGAGCGCAGCCAGAATCTGGTGGCCCTGCTCGATGTGGGGCGGCTGATGCGCAGCCCGGTGGGGGATGTGGCGAAGATGGACTACGCCATCAATGCGGTGCTGCTGCTGGCCTATGTGGCTACCCAAAAGAGCGACCGGGTGGGGGTGATGACCTTTGCCGATGAGGTGCAAAGTTGGCTGACACCCCGCACGGGCAAAGGGCAATTTCATAGAATGCTGGAACTGCTCTATGGGGTGCAGGGCCAGCCGGTGGAGCCGGATTACAGCCGGGCTTTTGGCTATCTGGCCAGCCGCCAAAGCCGTCGCTCGCTGGTACTCGTCTTTAGCGACCTCACAGGCAGCGTAGCCGCCGATGCCCTCATCGCTGGGATGCTGCGTCTGCGCCGGGGACACCTGCCCCTGCTGGTGACGATGCGCGACCCGACTGTCGAGCAGATGGCCCGCCAGCCCATCACCGACGCCGCCACCCTCTACCAGCGCACAGTGGCCGAGACACTCCTGCGCGAGCGGGCGCTGCGCCTGGAACAGCTACGCAGCCACGGCGTGTTGACTCTGGACGTGCCCGCGGACGAACTGAGTGTGGCGCTGATTGACAGGTATTTGGAGATTAAGGCGCGGATGTTGATATAGTAGGGATAGGGGACTGGAGGCTGGGGACTGGGGACTGGGAGATTCGTGGACGCCCAATCTCTAGTCCCCAATCCCCAGTCCCCTCCTCAACCAATACCTGTGCAATGCCACCCCAGTCACTAGCCCCACCAGCGCCTTCACCGGCCAGGGCAGCCCGCTGGGGCTGATGAAGCCTTCGATCAGCCCCGCGCCGATGAGGAGGGGGACCGAGCCGAGGATGAGCTGCACCGCGGTTTTGGCCCGTTCCACCAGCGCGGCCTGGCGGGTGAGCAGACCGGGACGCAGCAGACCATCGGCTACGAATAGACCGCAGCCGCCGGAGAGGAAGATGACGCTGAGTTCCACCGGGCCGTGGGCCAGGATAAACTCAGCCAGCCCTGGACTCATCCCGTGGAATTGGAGCAGGCCAAAAATTGCGCCCAGACTCAGCCCATTGAACAATAGAATATACAGCGTGAGCAGCCCGCCTGTGAGGGAACCGGCAAAAGCGTAGAACATTACACCGATATTGTTGGTGAGGATTGTGGCGGACGCGGAGGAACGGACGCTGGGGGCAATCTCCGTCCACAGTTCGCCCTCCTCCACCGTATGCACCAGCGACGCGATATCCTGTCCCAGCAGGGTGTAGATGTGATCCGGCGTCTGCCAGACGACGGCAAAAGCGATAATGGCCGGCAGCAGAAAGAGCAGGAAAGAAGCTGCTGTATAGGGAAGCAGACGCCGATAGAGCAGGGGGAAACTCTTCTGGTAAAATAGGCGAAACTGTTGCCAGCGCAGAGCTTCTTCCCGATAGAGAACCGCGTGGGTGCGCCCCACCAATTGATTCAGATAGCGGGTGATCTGATGGCTGGGAAAGTCCCGCTGGGCCAGGGCCAGGTCCGAGGCGGCGATCTGATAGAGGTGGCCCAGTTCGTACAGTTCCGCCTCCGACAGGGCTTCGGCATTGCCCCGACTGGTAGCGGTCAAAGCCTCCAACCGCTGCCAGCCTCTCTTTTCCTTTTCGATAAACCGATTGATTTGCATCGTCGTCCCAGATAGGCCGGGTAGAAAAATTGTCTACAAATCCTACCA
>JAHDWH010000310.1 GCA_023384455.1 Caldilineaceae bacterium
GTTTTTTGTTTGGTTTGTGTGGGGTTTGGTGGGGGGGTGGTGTGGGATTGTTGTGGTCCCCCACCCCCCCCCCCCACTTCCCCCTTTCCGTTACCCATTTTCGGTGGAATGGTGTAGTATATCCTCAATCGTCGCCAGACGACGTCCCAATTCCGCATTCTGATTTCCAACTTCCGCATTCCTACTTCCCCATTCCGCAACGGAGAGCAAGAAATGGTTACCACACCTGACATTCAACGCCCGCCCAAAGATCTCGTCGAAGCCCTGCGCAACATCGGCAGCGCCACGGCCAGCGGTGAGCTGGCCCGCCTGGGCATCCGCGACCCCAACATCCGCGGCCCCATTCCCCGCACCCCCGGCGCGACCGTCGTCGGCCCCGCGCTGACCCTGCAAATGATGCCCAAGCGGGAAGACCTCTACAAAGTGGACGAGTACGCGGACCCGGACAAGCAGCTCCACCGCCACGTCCTCTACCACACCCAGCCCGGGGATATTGTGGTGGTGGATGCCCGGGGCGAGCTGAGCGCGGGTATCTTTGGGGAGATGATGCTGACCTATTTCAAAGGCAAGGGCGGCATCGGTGTAGTCATCGACGGCTGCATCCGGGACTTCCCCCACGCCAAGGATTTGGGCTTGGGCCTCTGGCTGAAGGGGACGACCCCCAACTTCCACACCCAGACGAATATCGTCCCCTTTGCGGTGAACGTGCCCATCGCCTGCAACAATGTGCTGGTCATGCCCGGGGATATTATTGTGGCCGACGACGACGGGATTGTCTGCGTGCCGGTTGCTTTGGCCCCGGAACTGATCAAAAAGGCCACCGAGCATGTGGAGTGGGAAGAGTTTTCCAAAATGCGGCTGGAACAGGGCGGCGAACTGCGCAAGTATTATCCGCTCTCGGCAGAGGGCCGGGCCGAGTATGAGGAGTGGCGCAAGGCCCAGGGATAGGGAAATCGATTTGGCAAGCTGACCGGGTGACAAGGCGAAAAACGTCAGTTTATGCCTGTGTTGAGAATAGAACGCGGATTGGGCGGAAGGAGCGGATAAACGCGGATTTCTTATCCGCTTCAATCTGCCTGTTCCGCCCAATCCGCGTTCTATTTTTCGTCCTATCTTTTCGTCGCCAGAAAGATCAGGTGCTCGCTTTCGCTGGCGTAGTCGTTGCCGTCGCAGTCGCCCCAGAGTTTGTCCACCCGAAAACCCACCTTTTCCAGCAACAGCACGCCCTCGCTGGGCCAGAGGAAG
Organism: Caldilineaceae bacterium; assembly: GCA_023384455.1. Classification (GTDB taxonomy): domain Bacteria; phylum Chloroflexota; class Anaerolineae; order Caldilineales; family Caldilineaceae; genus JACQGT01. The sequence goes on from JAHDWH010000310.1 coordinate 1,246, forward strand.
CGCAGAAGAAAGGGCAGCACGGCCCGCTCCGTCCGTCCATCGGCGTAGACCGACTCATAGATGAAAGTCGTCTCCTGCAACTGCCGGGCCACATCCATCCGACGCACCACCCATTTGAGAACCGTCGCGCCCCGCTCCTCATCCTCCCAGCGGTCGGCCAGCATCTGCACGCCGGAGATGGCCGTCAAGTGGGGAATGTCCGGGTTGAAGAGGTCGATGAGCAGCCGTCCGCCGGGGCGCAGATGGCGGTGGGCGGTATGGAGCGCGGCCAGTTGATCCGCCTGGGTATTCAGGTGCATCAGCGTATTACTGACGCAAAAGGCGAAATCGAAGCCCGTTTCCGCCGCCGCGAAGGAGCGCAGATCGGCTTCGGTCAATTGCAGCCGGGCGGTCACACCGGCCTGCTCCGCCTTGCGCCGGGCCAGAGCGAGCAGTGCCGGGCTGTTGTCCACACCAGTGACCCGGCAGCCGGTGGCGGCCAGGGGGATCAGCACCCGCCCGGTCCCGCAGCCCAGTTCCAGGGCGGTCTCCCCGGCGTCCTGGGCCAGGTCCACCACCAGTTGGATGTCGTCGTCGTAGTTGCGGTAGTCCTGATCGTAAAAGGGAGCGAAGGCGTCAAAGTTGGGGAGGAGCATAGGGAGGCATTTCGGTTTTAGGGCGAATCAGCGATTGTGGAGGCCGCACAGGGCGAAAGACCCGCAGTCGGCTATGGGGTCGGGCGATCTGTGGATTCCTACGTCTTCTCTGGGGTGGGGAAAAACGAGAGGCATCTCAGTCTGGTGGCAGCAATCCCGCCGCCCGCAGCAGTGACGCATACTGAGCCGCCCGCCTTTCTAATTGTTCGGAGCGTCTTTCTGACTGTTCGGCCCGTTGACGTTCCGCCTCGGCCCGTCTTTCTGACTGCTCGGCGCGTCCTTCTGACTGCTCGGCCCGTCTTTCTGACTGCTCGGCCCGTCTTTCTAACTGCTCGGCACGCGTTTCTGACTGCTCGGCGCGCGCTTCTGCCGCCTCGGCCCGCTGCCGTTCGGCGCGCACAAAGGGGGCGATAAAGCCACTGTATACCGGGTCCGCCATCATCTGCCTGGGGTCGGGTTTGGCGTACAGGTCCGCCACCCGGAATTGAAAGCCGGGCAGTACCCGCGAACGTACAACCCCATTCGACTGGGGCAGGGGTACATACACACCCCGCCGGTTCAGCCCGTAGAATTGGGTCTCCATCCCCCGCTCGTCCAGCAGGTAGTATTCCTGCACCCCCGCCGCGGCGTACTCCTCCCGCTTGATAATCACATCCCGGTCGATCTCCGTCTGGCTGCCGTCGGAGAGGGATTCGAGGCAGATGTCGAAGATGCCCCGATAGCTGCGGTGGTGATCGCCCAGGGGGATGGGATTGGTGTGCAGCACAACGCCCAGGTCCGGTTTGCGAATGGTGGTTTTGGTGGGCAGGGCCAGACGGAAGCCCAACTCCAGCCCGACGATGCGGGCCAGGGGTTGGACGTGCAAAAAGTCCCGCAGCATATCGACAAACCAGAGATACATCATATACTTGGCGTGATCGGTCACGGGAAGCTCCTCCAACTGGCCGTTGTTCCATTCGTATCCGCTGTCAGAAGATTCGTAGTACTTCTCCCAATAGAGCGCCTCGGGCACGTATTCGGCTGTCGCGTTGATACCGTTGGTGTAGTTTCCGTTTGTCCCAATACTCTCCGCTTCGAGGGTTGCCGAACGTTGCATCGTCATCGCCGCCTCCTGTCACTTTCGGCCTGCCGCCATTCTGCGTACACATCTGCCAGAACAATAGCACAACAGACAACCCACGGCAAAGTCCCGGCTGGGGAGAAGGGATGACCGGGAGACAGGGTGACAGGGAGAAGGGGTGACAGGGTGAGTCACCTTGCCGCCCCTTCTCCCCCAGTGCCGGGCGGCCTGGACGATTCCAGTCCGCCCTAAAAACCGGAATGCACTACGCTTTTCGCCCTGTTTTACAAAGCAGCCAAGATTGGCTATAATAGAAGCCAGTAAGAGGGCCGACCTGCGCATTGGGGTCGGCGCTTCGTTTGGGTAGGTTGCCTCACCCCGCCGGGCGCAGGTTGGACCGGATAGCTAGGGTGGGGTTCTGTTTTTCCCCGTATGGCTTTGGGCCGATTGCCCTGGTTGTCAAAACCGGCGACCACCTCCGTATATTTGAATTGTGAGAAAAAACTATGAGTAACAGTCCAGTCTATTTGACCCAAGAAGGGTACAACAAACTGCGCGAAGAGTTGGATCATCTGGTGAATGTCCGCCGCCGGGAGATCGCCGAACAGATCGCCGAAGCCAAAGCCGAGGGGGATCTGCGGGAAAACGCGGGCTACGACGAGGCCAAAAATGCCCAGGCATTCGTCGAGGGACGCATCCGGGAGTTGGAAGTCAAAATCCGCAACGCCTATATCATCGACGACAGCGACTCGCCGTCGGATAAAGTGGCTCTGGGCCGCAGAGTTGTTGTGCAGGAAGTGGGCACAAGCGACGAAGAGCGCTATGTCATTGTCGGTTCCACCGAAGCAGACCCCCGCAACGGACGCATCAGCAACGAAAGCCCGATCGGCAAGGCGCTGATGGGCAAACGCAAAGGGGCAACAGTGACAGCGGCTACCCCCGGTGGCGAAATTGATTTCAAAATCCTGCGCATTGAGTAGCGCCAAAGCGAGAATATCGTGACTGAGAGCTATGACCTTTTCAACCCAGAGCGGTTGACCGATCAGGAACAGAGCCGCCTGGTCAAGCTGGCCGGGCTGCGCGAGGCAGGCATCGATCCCTACCCGGCCCAGACCACCCGCACCCATACCATCCGCGACGCCCGCACCCTCTACAGCGAAGACGCAACAGAGCAGCCGACTGTTTCCGTGGCGGGTCGGCTCAAGCGCATCCGGGTGATGGGCAAGGCCAGCTTTGCCGACCTGGACGACGGCACCGGCCAGATTCAACTGCTGGTGCGTCGGGATTACCTGCCCGAGGGCTGGTACAACGACGTTTGGAAAAAGCTCATCGATCTGGGCGACTTCATCAGCGCCAGCGGCCCCCTGGCCGTGACTAAAACCGGTGAACTGAGCATCGAAGTCCACGCCATCCAATTCCTGAGCAAAACCCTCAAGCCAATGCCCGACAAGTGGCACGGGGTACGGGATCCGGAAGTGCGCTATCGGCGGCGCTATGTGGACCTGCTGGCCAACGAAGAGGTGCGGGAACTCTTCCGGGTGCGCGCCGCCATTACCCGTGCCCTGCGCGAATACCTGGACGGCGAGGGCTTTCTGGAAGTGGAGACGCCCATCCTGCAGCCCATTTATGGCGGGGCAGCGGCCAAGCCCTTTGTCACCCATCACAACCAACTGCATCAGGACCTCTACCTGCGTATCAGCTTTGAGCTTTATCTGAAGCGGCTGATTGTGGGCGGCTTTCCCGCGGTCTATGAGATCGGGCGGGACTTCCGCAACGAGGGGGTCAGCTTCAAGCACAATCCAGAGTTCACCCAACTGGAATTTTATGAAGCCTATGCTGACTATGCGGATGTGATGGCACGCACAGAGCAGATGGTGGCCTACGTGGCCGAACAGGTCACGGGCAGCACAACTGTCACCTGGCAGGGCAAGACAATCGACTTTACCCCGCCCTGGCCGCGCATCCCCTTGCGCCAGGCCATTTTGGACGCGTCCGACATCGACTACGCGCAATTTCCTGACGACAAAAGTCTCTACAACGAAATGCGCCGTCTGGGGATCGAGGCCAAACCGGGCACCCCCTGGGGCAAGCTGGTGGATGCACTCCTCTCCAAATTTGTGGAGCCGCATCTGATTCAGCCTACCTTCCTGGTTGACTATCCGAAGGATGTCAGCCCACTGGCAAAATCTGATCCCCACAATGCCCTGCAAGTGGAGCGCTTTGAGGGCTTCGCCGCGGGGATGGAACTCTGCAACGCCTTCTCCGAACTCAACGATCCCCAGGACCAGTTGCAGCGCTTTGTGGACGAGAACTACCGGGCCGCCCACGGCGACGAAGAGGCCCACCCGGTGGATGTGGACTACATCGAAAGCCTGAGCTATGGAATGCCCCCCACCGGCGGCTTCGGTATGGGCATCGACCGGCTGGTGATGCTTCTGACAGACAGAGACACCATCCGGGAGGTGATTCTCTTCCCCCACCTGCGTTCGGTGAAGGAGGAGGAGGCAGGGGAATAGGGACTGGGGATTGGGTAGTTCCCAGTCCCCGTTCCCCGTTCCCCGTTCCCCGTTCCCCAGTCCCCAGTCCCCGCTCCCCAGTCCCCGCTCCCCAGTCCCCGTTCCCCGTTCCCCAGTCCCCGTTCCCCGCTCCCCAGTCCCTTAATTTGACCCCGCGCGCCACATTTGCCATAATGAACCCATAATCGACTAGAAGAACCTTCGGGGCAGGGTGAGGGAGCGATCCCAATTCCCGATCGACGGTAATCCAGCCCGACTGGAAAGCCCGTGAGCCGCAAGGCAGGAGTTCGGTGAGAGTCCGACGCCGACGGTATAGTCCGGATGAGAGAAGGTGCGATCCAGTGCAGGGGAGTGCGCTTTATTGGCGTTCGTCCCGTACAGGCTAATTTTGCACGCCACACCCCGGAGAACAGAAAGTTCTGCGGGGTTCTTTTTGTGGCGGCAGGTGGCCTGTGGATTGTCCGCGCAGGCGCGCCACGCGCACTGCGTAGTTTGTCAATGCCCACAACGCCCCGAAGCAGTTCGCTGTTTCGGGCTTTTTGATTGGGGGTACTCTATTGGGAACGCCGCCATCC
>JAHDWH010000311.1 GCA_023384455.1 Caldilineaceae bacterium
GCGTCCAGCGTCCAGCGTCCAGCGTCCAGCGTCCAGCGTCCAGCGTCCAGCGTCCAGCGTTCTTAATTGGAGCGAGAGTTGTTCTGATTCTTGCCCTTGTAATTGGGCTGTGGCCGGGTGAGGCGAGAGCCGCCCGGAGAAGCAGCCCCCCGGTTGTGGAAGAGCCCCGACCTGCCCTGCGCGGCGGGCCGGGAAATCTGACCCCCCAAGTGACTCCCCGCCAGGAAGAAAGCCCAAGCGATGACGAATTCGGGACGCCGGTGGCCGCGCCGGAGGGTGTGCCCGCGCCGGAGCCGGCCCTGATGCTCGCTCCCGGCGGGCTGGGCTTGGAGACCAGTGGTTATCTGCTGGAAGCAGGAGAGGCGGTCACAGTGACCGTGCAGGTAGCGCCGGATGGGACAGGCAGCACGGCCGGCGCGGCGCTGGAGCTAACCCTCTCGGCGGGTTTGGAAGTGGTGGCGGGTGAGCTGAACTGGAGCTTGCCCGAAGTGCAGGGTGGGGAAGCAGCCTTTGTCCAGGAAGTGGTGGTGCGGGCAGCCAATCCCCAACCGGACGGGGTGTACAGTGTAAGTGCGCGTCTAGCGCAGACGGATTTTCTGCCCAAAACGACCCAACTCCTGCTGGGCGGGACGAGCGAGCAGGAGATTGTCGTGTTGACAGCGCCGGGCGCGGCGCGCAGGGGGCTGCGGGTGGAGGTGACTGCGGAATGGCCGGCGGGCGGTGAACAGAGGCCCGAAGGCAGTACAGAGCCGTCGGTGAACAGTGTGGATCCGTCCGCGGTCAGCGGTCTGTCGTCCCTCTATCTGCCGGTGATTGGCGGGGCTGGGAAGAGCGCGGCGAAGGATGCCGACGGCTTTGTGCGGCGCTGGCGGATCGAAGCCAGCCAGGGGCGGGAGGCAGTGAGCGTCCTGGATGAGGCGGCGACGATTCTGATTTCTACCCGGGCGATGGAGGCGGCTGGGGTGGAAGTGGAAAAGTTGCAGTTGTGGAGCCGGGAGGATGAGAACGACGAGTGGCGGCCGGTGCCCGGTCGCTATCTTCCAGAGCAGCAACTATACGTAGCCCAGACCCGCCACTTCAGTCAGTGGGGGATGGGCGAGAAACTCGTAGTGCGGGGGGAGGTGCTGCCCTCGGTGAAGGGTTTTGGCGCGGATGGCTTTACGGGCTATGCCCAAGTGAGTTACCCCATAGAAGCGCCGGATGGGCTGGGCGGGATGAATCCGGGGCTGAGTCTGAGCTATTCCAGCGGCAGCGTGGACGATCTGAGCAGCTTTGTGGGCGACTATTTTTACGGGATGCAGGCCGGTTGGGTGGGCTATGGGTGGCATCTGGGCGGGATGAGCGCCATCACCTGGGATCCGGCCAACCGCAAATACCTGTTGAATCTGGGCGGAAGTAGCGCGGAGATACGCTGGAATGGAAGCGCCTGGGTTACGGATCCCAATCAGTTCTGGCGTATTGAACGGATTCAGCAGAGCGCGAACCACATACGGGAAGATATTCAGGGCTGGCGCATCACAACGAAGGATGGCACCCGTTACGAATTTGGTTCCAGCAGCTTTCATCCGGACAACGGAGAGCCGACCGATTCCTATACGGAAATGATCATCAGCAACGACGGCCCCCACTCCAAACGGCGGCCCATTCGCTGGAATCTGCGGCTGGTGGTGGATGCCCAGGGCAACCGGATGGAATACGAGTACAAGAAAGTGGATCCGGATACGGAGAGCGCGCTGAAGGTGACAGGTCCTTACGGTTCGGGGATGGCTGGGGAGGCGCGCACGCAGGTGCGGGGGGATTGTATCATTGGGGTATATTTCACGCCCTGGGAACTGGGCTATGACGCGGGCAGCTATCTGTCCGAAGTACGCTGGAGCGGCAACAGCAGCGCCGGAATCTCCCCGCGGCTGCGCATTCTGCTGGAGCGGGAGCCGCGGCCAGATTGGCGGATCGACGTGTGGAGTAATGACGACTGTGCGCAAGCCCGCTTTCTGCTGGAACGGCTGAAGCGGGTGCGGGTGCAGGTGCAGGAGAGCAACGGAGTCTGGCAGAGTCTGGCCGAATATGAGATGGAGTATGCCATCACCGGTGGGCAGAATGCGCCGCCTGCGGGGATGAATGCCCACCACTCACTCCTGACAAAGATCATCCATAGAGGCAAAGGGGGAAACGGTACACTGTCGGAGACCACCTTTGCCTATGAGGGGATTCACAGTATGGCCCGGCTGAAGCAGGCGGACAACGGCCAGGGTGGGAGTGTGACGTATAGTTACTCGCCCGAGGCGATTGGGGATTGCGCCAGTTGTGGGGATATCTATTGGGCCACCCAGCCGCCTGGCCGTCGCCCGGTGACGCAGGTTGAGGCGAACGATGGCAACGGGGGGAAGGCCATCACCTGGTATGCCTACTCAGGGGCAAAGGGGCAGGTGGTCAGCAACAGCTTTGAATATCTGGGCCACGCCTGGAACGGCCAGACGACGGCCACGGTGTTGGACAGCCCCAGCCTGAACAGAAATGAACGCAAAGTGGAGCGTTGGTATTACCAGCGGGTGGGCAGCGAGATTGACCCGCGACGGGGGCGGATGTACCAGGAGGAGGTTCGGGACGGGACGACCAATGCCCTGATGCAGCGTAGCGCGACCCAGTGGGTTTATCTGTGGCAGAATGGAAGTTACTGGGTCTATGCGGGTTCCAGCTATAATTTCACCTATGACAACGATGGCAACGACAACCCCCGGGGGAGTTGGACCCACTATGGCTATGAAGGAAGTTATGGCAACCGGATATGGGTAGAGGAGCGTACGGGGGACAACAACACGATTTTGCGCAAGACCCAGACCGACTATTTTCCGGCCAATAGCGGCGCAACATATATTGTGGAGAGACCGGCGCGGGTGACGATCTATGACGGCGGGGGCGGCTGTGTGTCAGAAGAACGGTTTGTCTATGACGGGGCTGGCGACTACATAGCGCCGCCCAGCCGGGGTCTGGTCACCCAACATCAGGTGGCGACCGATATGTGCAAGCCAGGCGTCAATTACATTTCCCCAACGGCCTGGGACTGGCTTGTGTCCCGATACGCCCACGACGGAGCGGGCAATGTGACCCGGGAGTGGCTTGATGACATCGGCCTGAACCGGGATATCCGCACGGTCTACGATCCCTATTACCTGCTCTTTCCTGTGCGGCGCTACAATGAAGCCAACCCCAGCCTGGACGAGACGGGCAGATATTACGGGGTGAATGGGGCAGGTGGTGTGGGCAACGGGGCGTCGCTTTCCGATGCCAACGCCTATTGGGGGCGCATGCAGGAGTTCTGCGGGATTGACAACATCTGCACCCAACAGGCCTACGACGGCTTTGGGAGGCCCACGGCCCGCTGGGAGCGCAGCCAGGGCTATCCGAATGTGAGCGGCGCGCAGAGCCGCTGGTTCTACTGGCGCAAAGGGGAGTACGGCGGCAACGCCAATATTGTGCTGGAATGGAGTCTGCCCCGCTGCTATGGCAACTTCAGCCGTCAGCTCTACAACGGCTTTGGGCAGTTGATTCAGAGCCAGGGGCCGGACGAAAACTGGACGACGAATATGGACGGCTGCAATCCGGGCACAGCCGGAGGCGAAGTGGTGGTGGACTACGCCTACGACGGCCTGGGGCGACAGATTCGTCAGTCGGTGCCCCGCAGCGTGACCAGTTGGAACTGGACGACCAGCGCGCCCTGGGCGGAGAACTGGGGCAACGGCTACGGTGAGACGGCCTTCGATGCCGTGGGCAGGCCCCAGGTGATCACCGGGACGAATCAGGTACGCACCACCTACACCTACGTAAACAACATTGCGGCGGTGGATGTGATAGGTGTGAGTGGGGATGGCAACCGGCGGCAGTCGTGGAGTGAGGTGGACGATCTGGGGCGCACTACCCGCATCCGCAGCTATTACTGGTCGGGCGCCAACCGGATTGCCGAGGGGGAGATTGCCCTGAGCTATAAATGGGGCACAAAGCTGCTGACCCAGGCGCAGTTCAACGATCTGACCAACAGCGCCAATAACAGGCTTCTGACGACGATGAACTATGACCTGGCCGGGCGTAAGCTGACGATGAGCGATGCGGACCTGGGCAGTTGGAGCTACGCCTACGATAAATTGAGTCAACTGACGAGGCAGAGCGACGCCCGGGGCAAAAGCACCTGTCTGGGCTACAACGCCCTGGGCCAGGTGACCGCCAAGACGATCTACAACAGCAGCGTATGCAGTGGCGGGGTGGCGGTTGCTTACAGCTACAGCTACGACGGGCTGGGGCGTTTCACTTCTGTAAATCGGACACAGCCCACAACGGAGCCGTGGAGCAAGAGCCAGGGTTACGACGGCCTGGGGCGGCCCAGCAGCGAGACGGTGACGATTGACGGCATCAGCAAGACAACGACCACCTATTACGACGCCTGGCAGCGGCCCTATGCCACCCGCTACCCAGACAGTGAGGTAGTAAAGGTCAATTTCAACAGCCTGGGGCTGCCCAAACTTATGTGTACGGGTGCATTGCAGACCAACGGCGAATATTGGTGCGATTCGACTCCCCGTTATGTAGACAGCGCCAATTATGATTATGCCGGACGGTTGTACCAGATGAAATTTCCGGCTGGAGGTAATCTGTGGCGCACCCAGAGCTATCACGCCTGGACGACGGCCAAGAACGGCGGGCTGCTGAATGAAATCAAGGTTGGGACATCCAATGGGGGCAGTGACCGCTTCTACCGCCAGTACACCTACAACAGCTTTGGGGATGTGGCGACGCTGAAGGAGGGGAGTACAACCTATAGCTTTGGCTATGACAATCTGGGGCGGCTGACCAGCGGGTATGACAAGAGCTACAGCTATTGGCCCAGCAACCGTTTCAACAGCTTTGAGGGCAACGGGTACAATTACTCGACATCTTTGGATAGCGACACCTATCACGGGGTGAAATGGGTGAACATACCAGCCGCCGGCAACACAAATCAAACGGTTGCCATTCGCGCCCGGGGCGTCCAGTCAAGCAATGTCTGGCCGACGATGCAGTTGTGGGTGAATGGGAGCTTGAAAGCCAGTTGGCAAGTTAACAATACAGCCTGGCAAACGTATTCAACGACTGCGTCGTTCACCGGTAGAGACCAGATTGATGTGGTGTTTACCAATGACAGTGGCACGCGTGATCTGTTTGTGGAGGAGATTAAGGTAGGCGCTGTGACGTTGCTGGCCAACACAGCTATCTATGATCGAGGGGTCGGCAATGATGCGTTCAATGGCGATGATGTGGTGGTGGGTCAACAGGGGCTGTACTGGAATGGAGCGTTGCGCTTTGTCTACGGCAGCAATGGGAGTGGGTTCGGCTACGATCTGAATGGAAACATGACCTATAAGCTGAAACAGGGGGAGGCGACAGTTTACACGTGGAATGGGGAGAACCGGCTGGCTTCTGTGGCCAGAAACAGCAGCCTGCTCGAAAGCTACGCCTACGACGTCGACGGCAACCGTATCAAGAAGGTGAGCGGGGCTGTGACCACCCGCACCTTCTTCCCCGCCGTCTATGAGGAGGAGGTGAGCGGCTCGACCACCACGGCCATCAAGCACTATAGCTTCAACGGCCAGATTATCGCCGTCCGCAAGGGCGGGGTGCTCAGTTACGTCCACAGCGACCACCTGGGCAGCAGTTCCGTGGAGACCAGCACCGGCGGCAGCCAGACCGCCAGCCGCACGTACTACGTCTACGGCAGCACCCGTGCCAGCAGCGGGACACTCCAGACCGACCGCACCTTCACCGGCCAGAAGCAGGACGGCACGGGGCTGATATATTACAACGCCCGCTACTACGACAGCAGTCTGGGCACGTTCCTCTCGCCGGATACGCTGGTGCCGGATGCGAGAAGGGTGGTGGATTACAACCGGTTTCTGTACGTGCGGGGGAATCCGCTCTCTCTCAACGACCCAACAGGCCATTGCGCCACCACCACAAATGGAGAGCCGGATATGAACGG
>JAHDWH010000312.1 GCA_023384455.1 Caldilineaceae bacterium
CGGGTGAAAGTGCGGTTGCAAACCGCACCTACAGATTTCACGATGTTTTTGACCAATACATATCTCATCGAAAAGCGTTCGCTTGTCACCCAGGAATTGAGCAGAGTCCACGCCTTCGGTTCACAGTCGGACAGCTCCGGGCAAGAAGCTGCGGCCCTGCGCCAGTTGGTCACTGCTTCGCAAATCCTGAACAAATCCGCCAAAACCCACCTGTTGGAGGCACTGGCCTGATGGACTTCTTTCCGCCCGACACCGCCCCGCCCGCAGAAATCTGCACGGATCGCCTGCGCCTGCGCCCGCTGACCGTCGGCCACGCGGACCTGGACTACGCCGCGGTGATGGCAAGCCGGACGCAGTTGAACCACTGGAGCCAGACCACCTGGCCCACACCCGACTTTACCCTGGCCGAAAACCGGGCCGATTTGGAGCGTCACCAGCGGGAGCACACGGAAGGGGTCGCCTTCACCTATACCGTTCTGGACCCGACGGCGAGCCGCTGCCTGGGCTGCGTCTACATCACACCCCTTCCCCCAGCCGCCGCCGTTCTCTCCCCAAAGGATGGCTACGCCGCAAACGTCAGCTTTTGGATACGCAGCGATAGTTTGGAGGACGGACTGGACGGCCATCTCCTCGCCACCCTGTGCGCCTGGTTCGCCGCTGAATGGCCCTTCGACCGGGTGATCTTCGCCATCAGCCAGCAGAACCCCCGGCAGGCCGAACTTTTGCGAGACGCGGGACTCGTTCGGCAGGCAGAGATTGTCCTGGCCGACGGGCGGCGTCGCTGGGTATATTCCAACCCAGCCCCGGCTGAATGATGCCCCCCCTCCTCACCCGGCTCGCCGAGAATGCAGCCCGCCACCCGGACAAAGCGGCCTTTGTCATCGCCAATTCTTCCGGCGGATGGCAGACTGTCACCTATCGCCAGTTGTGGGAACGCAGCCAGCATCTGGCGCGCGGGCTGGCGTCCTACCCCATCCGTCCGGGCAGCCGGGCCGCGCTGATGATTGCCCCCAGCGTGGACTTTTTCGCCCTCGTCTTTGCCCTGCTCCAACGGGGGATTGTGCTGGTGCTGGTCGATCCGGCCATCGGCCTGCGCAATGTGACCCTCTGCCTGGCCGCGGCCGCGCCGGAAATCTATCTGGGATCGCCCCTTACCCACGCCCTGCAGCTGCTCTTTGGCTGGGGCAAAGCCAGCCTGGGCCTGAAGCTCAGCCTGGCCGACATCCAGCGGGCCGCCCGGAACGCGCCCGCGGATTTCCCGCTGCCAGCCATCGGGCCGGACGCGGAGATGGCGGTCATCTTCACCAGCGGTAGCACAGGTCTGCCCAAAGGGGCTGTCTATACTCTCGCCAACTTCGCGGCCCAGGCCGCGATGCTGGAGGCCACTCTCCACCTGGCTGGCGACGAAATAGACCTGCCCGCCTTCCCCGTCTTTGCGCTGATCGACTGTCTGCTGGGCGTGACCGCAGTTGTGCCCGATATACGCTTCCCCCGCCCGGCCCGGACAGACCCCTGGCGGATGATTGCGGCGATTCAGAGCCAGAGGGTGGATACCCTCTTTGCGTCGCCGGTTGTGCTGGCCCGCCTGGCCCGCTACGGCGCGGAGAAGCGGGAAAGGTTGCCCAGCCTGCGCCGCATTCTCACCGCCGGCGCGCCCGCGCCCGTGCCTGTGCTGGCCCAGTTCCGGCAGATGCTCAACGCCCAGGCCGAGTTGTGGGGTGTCTACGGTTCGACAGAAACCCTGCCCGTCGCCCTTGTCAACGGCCAGGAGATTCTGAGCGAGACCCGTTTTCTCTCCGAGCAGGGCGCGGGCATCTGCATTGGCCGCCCGGTGGAAGGGGCAGAAGTGCGCATCGTTCAGATTACCGACGAGCCAATCCCGGCCTGGGACGAGGCGTTGCGCCTGCCCGCCGGTGAAATTGGGGAGATTGTCGTAAAAGGCGCGGCTGTAACGGAAGAATACGTCGGCAAAGCCGCCTATACCCGTCTGGCTAAAATCCAGGACGCAGACGGACAGGTGATTCACCGGATGGGCGATGTGGGCTATTTTGACGGCCAGGGGCGGCTCTGGTATTGCGGGCGCAAATCCCACCGGGTTGTCCTCAGCGACGGCACGACGCTTTTCACCGAGCCGATTGAGGGCCTCTTCAACGCCCATCCGCTGGTCTACCGCAGCGCGCTGGTCGGCGTCGAGCGGGTCGGACAGATGGAACCGGTGCTGTGGGTAGAGTTGGAGCCGTCGGCCAAAGCTACGGATAAATCCCGTTTGCAGGCCGAACTGTTGCAATTGGCCGCCAACAACCCGGCCACCCAATCCATCCAGACAATTCTCTTCCACCCCGACTTCCCCACGGATGTCCGCCACAACTCCAAAATCATCCGCGAAAAATTGGCGCGCCTGGCCCAAAGGAAGCTGACCTGAAGATAGCCACTGTACGTCGGACTGGCAGTCCGACGTACAGTAAAACGCAGATAGAGGATAAAGACGTGAAAGTACTTGTGACCGGTGCCACCGGTTTTCTGGGACAGGCCCTGGCCCGGCGTCTGTGCGGTCTGGGCGCTGACGTTTCCGGCCTGGGACGCAACCCGGCTGTGCTGGCCCGGTTGGAACGGGAAGGGATACGTCCCATCAGCGCCGACCTGGCCGACGGAGAGGCCATCCGCGCCGCCTGTCAGGGCCAGGAAATCGTCTTCCACGCGGGCGCGCTGGCCGCGCCCTGGGGAAAGAGAGAGGATTTCTACAAGTCGAATGTGTTGGGCACGCAAAATGTGACTGCGGGCTGCGAAGCCAGCGGCGTGCAACGGCTGGTCCACGTCTCCACGCCGAGCGTCTATTTTGGGCTGGATTCGTTGGAGAGTGTGCGGGAAGATGCGCCTTTACCCGCCCGACCAGTCAATGAGTACGCCCGCACCAAACTGCTGGCCGAAGGCGAAGTGGACCGGGCCTTTGGCCGGGGGCTGCCAGTCATTACCATCCGCCCCCGGGCCATCTTTGGGCCGGGGGATACGACAATCCTGCCCCGGCTGATCGCCCGCCTAAAGACGGGCCGTCTGCCGATTATCGGCGACGGACGAAATGTGATTGATATGACGTATGTGGAAAATGTGGTGGACGCGCTGCTGCTCTGCGCGGCGTCGCCTCTGGCTACGCTGGGCAAAAAATACAACATCACCAACGGCGAGCCGACTCCGCTCTGGCCGCTGATCGAAAAGCTGTGTATGGCCCTGAGCTACCCGTACCCCAAGCGGCACATTCCCTACCCGCTGGCGGATGGGGTAGCGGCCCTGCTGGAAGTGGTCTACTGCCTGCTGCCCGGCCAGCCAGAGCCGCCCCTCACCCGCTATTCCGTGGCCCTGCTGGCCAAGAACACGACCCTCGACATCAGCGCGGCCCGCCGGGAGTTGGGCTATCAGCCGCGGGTTTCGGTTGCCGAGGGCTTCCAGGATTTTGTGGAGTGGTGGCAGGCTGGTCGGGAGTGGAAGTAACCCGAACTGTTAGTTCGGGCTGCCGCAAGCTAACAGCTTGCGTTACAGGGTTATTAGGAAAGCGTCCCTCCTATGAGCAGTGTACGCGTCACAATTTTGCGGGCGGGCCACTGTACCTGCCCCGAACACATCGCCATCCGGGGCGGACGCTGGCGAAACATCCGCTTTCCGGCGATGTTTGCGCTGATCGAACACCCGCGCTTTGGACCGATGCTTTTCGACACAGGCTATTCCGAGCGCTTTTTTCAGGAAACCCGCAGCTTCCCCAACCGGCTCTACCGCCTGGCGACGCCGGTGACGCTGGACGAGAGACAGACCGCCCAGGCCCAACTGACCGCGCGAGGGCTACGTCCCGCGGACATCGAGCGGGTTTTCATCTCACACTTCCACGCCGACCACATCGCCGCGCTGGCAGACTTTCCCAACGCCCGCTACGTCTATCTGCCTACCGGCTTCGAGGCCATCCGCGCTCGGCGCGGGTGGAGCGCGCTGGCTCACGCCTTTCTGCCCGGCCTGCTGCCTTCGGACTTTACGGAGCGGGCCAGTCCGGTGGATATGGCTGCACCCCGCCCCCTGCCAACCGAATACGCGCCCTTCGCCAGGGGCTTCGATCTGCTGGGGGATGAGAGCCTGATGGCCGTTGAGTTGCCGGGCCACTGCACCGGGCAGATGGGGCTGCTGGCGCGCACGGAGAGCGGACCCACCTTTTTCTTTGTAGCCGACGCGGCCTGGCTGCGGCGCAGTATTACCGCCAACCGCCTGCCCCATCCGCTGGCAAATCTGATCTTCTCCAACCCTCGGCTCTATCGTGGGACGCTGGCACAATTGCACCGATTTCACGTCAGCCGCCCAGATGTGCGTATCATTCCCTCCCATTGCCAAGAGACGCTGGCCCGGTTTGTGCGTTGACCACTGCTCTTTCTTTTGTATACACGGATGGGGGATAGTTTTGTACCCTATCCGTGTTCATTCCCATCCGTGTATACAATTCTTCTTTAGTTCTGGCTACGCCAGGCCACGTATCATCGGAGGAACACCAGACGCCTATGCCCGATGTACAATTTTACACCAGTGAAAAGGTGTCACAGATTGTCTGGCCGGAGACGGCAGATGGCAAGTATGCCCGACGCTATCTGCTGCCCTTTTTGAGCGACGGGCCGCAGGCGTACATCCGCAACGTACACAACACGGAATTGATGGTGGCCCAAGTAGGCGAGACGATACTCCCGCTGACTGTCACCCACTTTCACCCGGACAACAGCTACACCTGCTCCCCCTACAGCCATTACATCTCCTACGGCGGCTACGAGGAGGTGAAGCGGCTGGGCAACCCACCGGTCGAGGCGCTGATCCGGGCGGCGCTGCACCCGGTGGCCTGGTATTTCCGTCGGGCCGGGCTGGATCGGGTGGTCTACGTCAACAATTGGCTGCTCTCCACCAATCTCTACCCCGGGCTGGACGAGGCGACTATCCGCGCCCTGGCCCAGGCATTGCCGGAGCGCTTCCCGGATCGGACGGTCATTTTCCGCTCGGTGGATAAACGGGCCAACCCGCTGCTGCTGGAATCCTTGCGCGGCGAGGGCTACCGGATGGTCCTCAGCCGACAGGTCTGGTATATGCAGCCGGCCGAGGCCCTACGCACCCGACAGGTGAAGGAAGACGCGCGAGTGTTGCGCGGCTACAGGTACGAAGTGGTGGATGGCAAAGATTTGACCGACGACGAACTGGAGCGCTGCCTGGAACTGTACAATCTGCTCTATCTGGAAAAGTATTCCTACTACAACCCCCAGTTCACCGAAGCTTTCCTGCGCCTGGCCCGGGACGCGGACATCCTGCACCTGCGCGCCCTGCGCCGGGACGGACTGATCAACGGCGTGATGGGCTTTTTTGTGCGCAATGGGCTGATGACCCAGCCCCTTTTCGGTTACGACACCGGGCTGCCGGTGGACGAGGGGCTGTATCGGCTGCTCACGCTGATTACATTGCAAGAGGGACTGGAACGCGGGCTGCTGGTCCACGCCAGCGGCGGGGTTGGGAAATTCAAGAAGATTCGTGGCGGAAAGTCGGTGATCGAGTACAATGCAGTATACGACCAGCACTTGCCCATCCACCGCCGCCTGCCCTGGCGCATCCTCCAGGGAATTTCCGCGGCTGCGATTCCGATCTTTCAGAAGAACGATTTCTAATGGCAAAGGGCAAAAATGTAGGTCGGACTGTTAGGACTCGTCCATCCGGTGCGTCGCACTGTCCACGAAATGACTCTAGTCCGCAACCTCATCTGGACAGTGCGACGCACCAAAACGGGAAGTTATTCTTTGACAAGCCCTTAGTCCGACCAGTGACAGAACAGACCACACGACCGGCTGACACCGATAACGACGAAAATAGGAACGCAGATTACGCCGAGGACGCAGATTTTCGCAGATTGAATCCGTGTGAATCCGTTCTTTCCGTGTCCATCCGTGTTCTATTTACACATCAGTTGT
>JAHDWH010000007.1:0-5434 GCA_023384455.1 Caldilineaceae bacterium
CGGTCGCCGTCAACACATTCGCCACAGAAACCGCCTTCACCCCCGCGCCGTCGTGCTGGCCGTCCTCATCCACCAGCGAGACGCGGATTGTGTAGCTACCCGGAGCGGAATAGACGTGGCTGACATCGCCGCCACTGGCGAAACTCTCTTTCGCGCCGTCCCCCCAATCCACAATCCATTGGCTGACAGTATCCTGCCCCGGATCGGTGATTGCGCCCAGATGGAGGGTGTAGGGTTGGCCGACTGTTGCGCTGCCGCTGCCAGACAAAGCGATGACAGGCGCGATATTTTGTACCAGAATTGTCAACGGGTCACTGCTGACAGGACTGATTTCCGCAGAGGAGAGGGTGACACTGCTGCTGGCCGTACCCGGCCCATCCACCCCGGCCAGCACAATCGTGCGCGTCACCGTTTCCCCAGCCGCCACAACCGGCAGCGTCTCGTCCAGACCAAAGCCGGGGGCGTGCAGACGTACGCCCGTGGCGTCGCTCTCGCCCGTATTCGTAAAGACAATCGTCACTGCAACCGCCGTGCCTTCCACGGGTGTTGTCGTCGTGGCGGACAAAGTAGCGGTCAGGCTGGGCGCGCCGCGAATCTGCACACCGGTTGCGGCAAAACCAGCGCCGCTGGTGTGGGTGAAGAGGGCCTGATTGTGCAGGCTCTCGCCGTAGCCGCCCGTATGCTGCAATGTATAGCCAATCGTCAGCGCCTGGCCCGCCTGAATATCGCCCGTCCAACTCAGCAGCCCACCGATTTGCGACGCGCCAGTGGGCTGCTCTGTCCAGCCCGCAAAAGCAGTGGCCCCGGGCAATTCATCGGTCAAAATCACACCCCTGGCCGCACCGCCGCCGCTGTTGCGCAACACAATCTGATAGCCAAAGCTGCTGCCTTTTGTCACAGGCTGAATCGCAGCCGTCGTCTTTGTAATCGTCAGTTGCGGGGGTAACCCCGTGCGGATGGCGCTCTCCACACCCCGGCCTTCCAACTGCCGCCAGGGGGAATGGGGGGGATGGGATGCGGATGTAATGCCCGTAGCGGTAACGGTCAATCCGGCGTAGAGCAGCCGGGAGCGCCAGCGGTAGAGGGTGTCTTCCAGCAGACCGGTGACTGTCAGAGGCAGGGTAGAGCCGTTCTGTGTCCACTCTCCACTGCTCTGGCTGACACACGCCCCACCGCCAAAGGCCACCCCGGGCGGGCAGGCTTCCACCTCGACTTTCACCGCCTGTTGGCCTGCGCTGCTGCTCCCCTGCAAGCGGGAACGGAAGCGATCCGCGCCGCCGCTCAGCGCCCAGGGCTGGGCCAAATTGCCCGCCGCGCCAAATTGCTGGGCCAGAATGGGTCGCCCGTCGCCGCCGTTGCCCAGATAGAGATAGGCCCGGCCCGCGTTGGCTCCGCCGGTGTCGTGGCGGGCCGCGCCGATGAGCAGATCGGCGAAGCCGTCCCCGTTCACATCCCCGGCGGAGGAGAGGGAGACGCCGAACTGGTCCTCGGCGGCCTGGCCGGTGGCGGTGAAGACCGGCGACGCGCTCGGCCCGCTCGACCCGCCGCCATAGAGATAGACCCGGCCCGCACTGTCGCCCCCGGCGTCGTTGAGATGCGCGCCGATGAGCAGATCGGCGAAACCGTCCCCGTTCACATCCCCTGTGCCCGCCACTGCATAGCCGAAGGCGTCACCGCTGGCTTCTCCGCTGCCCAGCACAACACCCGTCGGGCTGATGCCTGTCGCGCTGCCAAAATAGAGCCAGGCCCGGCCTGCGCCGTCGCCCGTGGCGTCATTGCCAAAGGCGCCTATCAGCAGATCGTTGAAGCCGTCTCCGTTCACATCCCCCGCGCCAGCCAGGCCAAAGCCGAAGAGATCGCCCGCAGCCGCGCCGGTCAGCGTCAGGCTCGGCGAACTTTCCAAACCGGTGACAGTGCCGTGAAAAATATAGACCCGGCCCGCGTCCGCGCCCCCCCCGTCGTTTGTATACGCGCCAATCGCCGCGTCGGCCAGCCCGTCGCCGTTCACATCCCCCAGCCCGGCCAGGGCAAAGCCGAAGAAATCGCCCGCGGCTTCGCCTGTGGCTGTAAAGACCGGCGTGGGCAGCAGGCCGATTGTCCCGCCCAGGAAAAGATAGGCCCGGCCCGTATCCGCACCCGCCGCGTCGTTCTTAAAAGCGCTGACCAGTACATCGGAGAAGCCGTCGCCGTTAGTGTCGCCCAGCCCGGCGATGGCATAACCGAAGTGGTCGTCGTCAGCCTCGCCGGTAAGGGTGAGGCTGGGCGTTGCGGCCAGGTCACTGGCGCTGCCCAGATAGAGTTGGGCGTAGCCGGGGTCGGTCAGATTGAGACTGCGAAAGTCGCCGATTGTCGTGTCCGGGTCGTTCTGGGGCGCGCCCACCAGCACATCGGCGTAGCCGTCGCCGTTTACATCCCCCACGCCGGCCACAGAACGGCCATAGAAATCCCCCGGCGCGCCGACACCGATGGATTTGGCCGTGCCGACGACGCCCGTCCCCGCGCCGGGCCAGAGCCAGGCCCGCCCGCTGTTTGTGCCCCCCGCGGCGCTGGCAAAGGCCCCCACCAGCAGATCGCTGAAACTGTCGCCGTTCACATCCCCGGCCAGAGCCACGGCCCTGCCCAGCCGCGCCCCATCCCCCGCGCCGTCGATGGCCGCGGTGTAAGCGCTGTCGGGGCCGCGTCCGCTACCCAAAAAGAGGCGGGCCATCCCCGCCGCGGCGTTGGCTTCCGGCCCGCCCGCGGCGAAGTCGGCGAATCCGTCGCCGTTGCCGTCGCCGCCTCCGGCGATGGCTGTGCCAAACTGCTCACCCCCAGTGAGAAGTCCGACATCTGCCAGAAGTCGGACTTCTCCGATGCCCGCCGCGCCGCCGGAGTAAAGAAAGAGCGGCCCGGCGCTGCGGTTGGCCCCCCGCGCGCCGGCGAGGCGAACGGCGGATCCGTCACCGTCCACATCGCCGCCGTTGGCGAGCGCCGCGCCGAACTGCGCCCCGGCCCCGCTACCCGTGCGGATGGCGTCCACGGAGGCATCCGGTCCGCCCGCGCCGCCGTGAAAAAGATATAGCCGCCCAGTGTTGGCGCTGTAGGCAGGTGCGCCGACGGCCAAATCGGTGAAACCGTCGCCATTCACATCCCCGCCACCTGTCAGGGCTGCGCCGAAGCGGTGGCCGAAGTTTTCGCCGCTGAAAGTGACCGCGGCGGTTGCGCTGACCGAAAGCCCGCCCAGAAAGAGCGAGACCCGCCCGGTGTCGCCATTCGCTCCCGGCGCGCCCACCGCGAAGTCAGCGTAGCCGTCGCCGTTTGTGTCGCCCAACCCAGCCAGTGCCGCGCCGAAGCTGTCGCCTGCCCCGCCGCTGTTGAGCGTCAGATCGGCTGTCCCATCCGGCGCGGCCCCGCCCAGATAGAGCAGCGCCCGTCCCGCGCCGCTGTCCGCATCGGGCAGGCCGACCAGAAAATCGGCGTAGCCGTCGCCGTTCACATCCCTGGCCATCGCCAGAGCGTTGCCCATCCCATCGCCAGAGAGGCCGGTGAGGGTCAGGTCCGCTGTGCTGTCTGGCGTTGACCCGCCCAGAAAAAGATAGACCTGCCCCGCTCCTGCGGCGGCAGCCGGCGCGCCCACCAGAAAGTCGGCGTAGCCATCGCCGTTTACATCCCCACCGCCCGCCAGGGACGTGCCGAAAGCGTCGCCGCCAAAGCCACCGGTAATTGTCAGGCCGGGGTTCGTCGCCAGTCCGGTTGGGTTACCGAAGTAGAGATAGACCTCCCCGGCAATACTCACCGCGCCGGGCGCGGCAACGAGCAGGTCGGCGTAACCGTCACCGTTCACATCCCCGGCCCAGGCCGTGGCGCTGCCCAGGCTCTCCCCGGTCTGTCCGGAGACTGTCCAGGGGGTTGTGATAGAGAAGGCCGCCGCGCTGCCTGTCAATACCCAGAGGAATGTGGACAGCAGACAAAACGCAACCCCTCCCGTAACCGCCACCCGGCATAGAAGATGATGGGAGATGCCGATTTCACGTTTCACGTTTCACGCCTCACTTCCCCATCACCGGCAGGAAGATTTTCTCCACCGGCGGTGGCGCGTCTTCGCTCTGGCTGCTGGCATCTCCACCGCCGCCGCCGATGAGGGGCAGGAAGAGGCTGGGCTGTTCGCCGATCCCGCCGATGTCGTTGATTACATCCGTGGCCGCGGGGCCGCTGACCGCACTCAATTGTACACTCGTTGTATTGTAAACGACGCTGAACGAGTGGGTATCGCCGATGGCTCGGCCTGTGACTACTGGAAAGGTGTTGGTGCGATTCTGGGTTGTCAGGAACTGATAGGTTCCGGTGGTCGGCGTATAGGTAGCGCTGCGCTCGATGGCGAGTGTACCGTCCAGATCCGCACTGCCGGTGACGGCCAGACGGCTGTATTGGGTGCCCGCAGTCGTTCCGGCCACTTCGATCGCCAGTGTGCCGGTAATCGTCTGGGTGTAGCGCCCGCTGATGTCCAGATTGCCGTTGCGGGCCGGGCGCACGACGCCTGCGTTGAGGAGATCGCCGACGACATTTAGTTCCCGTCCCGCTTGGACGATCTCGCCGTAATTGGTGATGAGCCGGGCCTGCACTTGGGTGGGAAAGCTGAAAGTAGACCCCAGGCTGCCGTAGTTGACGATATATACTTCTGTCGTATTGTTGATGCCAGACGCTGTGCTGTAGCCGACAAAACCAGACGCACCGACGACGGAAATCCTACTGCCGATTGTCAGCGTCGTTCCGGGCTGGACAATACGCAGACCGTTGTTTTGGGTACTGGTACAGCTACTATGCCGGGTGGGGAGACTGATTGTGGCAATGCCGCTCAGCGTTTGGCTTCCCACAAAGTCCAGCCGCCCGTTCTCACATTCACCTGTCCCGCTGACACCCATCTGCACTGTGCCGCTGAGGATAAGCCCATTGTGCACACTGATTACTGCGTTGGGGTTGCTGTTGCGGCCCACATTCAGGTTTACACCACTAAATGCTACGCCACCGAGCAGATTGCCCGTATCGATAAAAGTCAGTGTGCTGCCGTCCACACTGGCAACCGTTCCACCTATCAGACCACTGCCCCAGAAGCGGAGAAGTCCAGTGCCCGTCAGTGTCAGCACATTGGTATTCGTAATCGTCACGCCAACGACATCGATGTAGCCACTGGTCGCTTGCAGCGTGGCATTGTCATTCGTCCAGCGTTGGCCCTGCAGTACAATACCACCACTGGCATTTGAGCTTACTTTGCCTCGCAACACCACATCGAAATCAGTCGTCCCACCCACATTGCTGCTGTAGCCGATGAATCCGTAGTAGCCGTTAACGGTTATGCCACTTTCAATCGTCAGCGTTGTCCCCGCCTGTACCACCCGCAGCCCGTTGGTCTGGGTGTTATAGCAACTGCTGTGCCGGTTGGGTAGCACAATCGTCC
>JAHDWH010000007.1:5534-57884 GCA_023384455.1 Caldilineaceae bacterium
ATTGTCATTCGTCCAGCGCTGGCCCTGCAATGCAATCCCGCCGCTGCCATTGGAGTTGACTGTGCCCCGCAACACCACATCGAAATCGGTTGTGCCGCCGACATTGCTGCTATAACCGATGAAGCCGTAGTAGCCGTTGATGGTTATCCCGCTTTCAATCGTCAATGTCGTTCCCGCCTGCACCACCCGCAGCCCGTTCGTCTGGGTGCTATTACAACTGGAATGGCGCTGGGGCAGAACAATCGTCCCCGTCCCGCTGAGGGTCTGCGTGCCCACAAAGTCCAGCCGCCCGTTCTCACACTCCACTGTGCCACTGCGCCCGATATTGACTGTGCCGTTGGCCGTCAATCCGTTACGCACAGTCACGACCGCATTTTCGTTGCTGACCGTCCCCACATTGAGTGTGGCATCGATCCGCACCCCATCCAGCGTGCCGCCTGCACTGCGCGTCGTCAAGCCCTGGCCGCCCGTACCGGGGAGAATCTGCCCGCCCCGGATTGTGCCGCCATTGAGTTCGAATGTATTGTTCACCTGCACCGGACCGCTTGCGTCCAGCACACCGCCGCTGTTGATGCGAATTACACTGCCGCTGGTCAGGCTGAAGAGTTGCAGCGTGCCCGTCAGGAGCAGCGTGCCTTTGCCGCTGGGGATGACCACATCGTCCACCGGGCCGGGGAGCAGACCGCCGCTCCAGTTGGCCGGGTCCAGCAGGTTGCCGCTGGCCGGGCCGATGAAGTTGACCTGCTCGCGCACGACAATATCACCGACCGCCGTCGTGCCAGCGCGCACGGCGGGGATGGGTGTGGAACTGCCCTTCAGATAAATCGTGCCGGAGAGAACGCGGGTATCCACCCGCAGGCTGCCGATGATTGTGCTCACGTCCGCGATGCTGAATGTGCCATCCCCGCCCGTCACGCCCGTATAGCCGCCGGTGACTGTGACGGGCGCACTCGCCTTCACCTGACCGCTGTCATCCACCACCCGGCCTGTGACTGTCGTGCCGGGGTCCGGGCCGAGGCTGGCGGTGATGACCGAAGCGCTGCCTGTGTTGCCTTCCGTGTCGGTGACAATCGCGCCAACAGTCAGGCTGCTGCCGCTGGCGGGGACCGGGTAGGCGACTGCATACGGCGCGGTTGTGTCTGTGCCAACAGATGCGCCGTCCACCAGGAAAGTGACCGCAGCCACACCCGTATCGTCCCCCGCGTTGGCAGTGAGGGTTGTCGTCTCGCCGTGGACCAGCGGGTAGCCGTTTGTCGGGAATGTGATGTTCACCAGCGGGTCGCCAGAGAGGATTACATCCAGGCGCAGGCTGAGCGCGTAGTCGCCGTAGCTGCCGGTGGATCGCCCCCGGAAGCCGCTGGCCGGGTCCACCGCATCGACGGTCACACTGCCGGGCAGGAGGAAGGGCACAGTGTAAACGCCCGTCACATCGCTGGTGGCGGTAAAGCTGCCGTTGCTGGCAAGCACCGACACCGCCGCGTTGGGAATCAGCGCGCCCCCGTTGAAGCGCACCACACCGGTCAACGGGCCGCCGGGAGTCACAACCGTCGCGGTGAAGGGAGCGCTGATGCCCCCATTGCCGCTGGTATCCGTCACCCGCGCCGTCACAGTCAGCACTTCGCCCGGCGTCAGGCTGGCCGGGACTGTCAGTGTAAAGCCGCGGCTGGCGCTGGCGGCTGGCGGGCTGATGGCGCTTTCGCCGGAGGAGACCACCCCGCCGTTACTGGCATAGCCGACCGTCGCCACCTTCACCTCGTCCGCGCCGCCGACAGACAGGTTCAGCGTGACGCCCTGCACCACCCGATTGTCGGGTGGGTTGACGGTCAGCAGCGCGGTCGGGCTGAAAATATCGCGCACGGGCAGGCTGATAGACGCGGGCGGGGATGTCTGCCCGGCGATGTCCACGGACTGAACCTGCACCGCCAAAGACTGATTGCCTGTGGCATTGACGGGAATTGTCACAGTGAACGTTCGCTGGGCGCTGGTGCTGGCCGGATCGACGGTCACGCTTTGGCTGCTGACAACTGCGCCGGAAGTGGTGAGCAGCAGTGTCGTCACCCCTTCGTTGTCGCTGCTGTCCACGACAATTGCCACCTCTGCGCCCGGATCGACCAGCGCGCCGTTGGCCGGGCTGGCGATGCTCACCGCTGGGGCGATGACATCGCTGATCAGCAGCGTGCGGATAATCTGCCCGCTGCTCTGGCCCCGGCTGTCGTAGACCGTCGCGGTCAGGAGCAGACTGCTGTTCAGTTCGGCGCTGGCTGGGACGGAGACAGTAAAGAGCGGGCTGGCC
The DNA here is from genome assembly GCA_023384455.1 of Caldilineaceae bacterium. Lineage (GTDB taxonomy): Bacteria > Chloroflexota > Anaerolineae > Caldilineales > Caldilineaceae > JACQGT01. Next base: position 7,828 of record JAHDWH010000007.1, read on the forward strand.
GTGCGCCCGACAGCGGCGAGGATCTGGCCGGGGGTGACAGCAGGCGAAGCATCCAGCGTCACAGACGCCAGGCTCAGGTCGTCGGTGATAGCGAGACGGACCTGAATTTCTGCGGTCGGACTGGCAGTCCGACCTACCCGGCTGCCCTCTGCCGGGCTGGTAAAGCTGCCCGCGGGCGGGTCATCGCTGATGACTGTGAAAGTGACTGGCGACGAAACACCCACATTGGCGCTGGTGTCCGTGGCCGTGCCAGTAACGGTAACGACTGTCCCTGCGCTCACACTGGCCGGGACCGTAAAGCTAAAGGCACGGCTGGCGCTGGTCGCGGTCGGGATAAGCAGCGCGCTGGCGACTGTCTCCACACCAGCGGACGCGTAGCCTATCGACGCCACGCCCACTTCATCGGTGACAGTGAGGGTGAGCGTCACTGCATCGCCCTGGACGACTTGCGTGAGAGGCATACTGACGGAGACTGTCGGGCTGAGAATATCCCGCACCCGCAGGGTCAGGCTGGGCTGGCTGCTGGCGTTGCCTTCCCGGTCCAGCGCGACGGCGCGAACGAGAACGCTCTGATTGCCCGTAGCCGTGAGCGGAATCGTCAAACTCAGCGTCACGGGTGCGCTGGTGCTGGCCGGGTTGACGGCAAAGCTGGTCACGCCGGAAATGACGCCCGTCGTCGTGAAAGTGACGCTGGCGATGGCGTCGTTGTCGGTTGCCAGAACGCTCACATCCACTGCCTCACCGGGGTTGTGCAGGCTGTTGTCCGCGGGGGCGGTGAAGCTGAGGACGGGCGGGGTGATATCACCGACGGTCAGATTGCGCACAGCGCTGGTGGCGTAGCCCCGGCTGTCGGTGACGGTCACTGTCGCCTGCACAGCGCCTACAGCATTCCCCGGAATGTCAAAGGCGAAGGTTTGGGCAGTGCTCGTCCCGGAGAGGGCTGCGCTCGTTGTATGAACCACCGCACCGGTGACAGCCAGTGACACTGCGCTCAGGTCCAGGTCGTCGGTCAGGACAACAGTCACCGTTACCCGTTGGCCCGGCCCAAATTTCGCATCTTCCGCCGGGCTGGTAAAGACGACACCCGGCGGCATATCGGCCAGAACGGTCAGCGTCAACGGGCTGCTGTCGCCCACATTGGCGCTGGTGTCGGTGGCGACGCCGGTGACGAGCAGTTGGCCGGGCGCGGCGTTCAGCCCGGCGCTGATTGTATAAGTCCGGCTGGCGCTGGCGGAAACGGGTGTCACGCCCACCACCGCGCCGTCGGCGAAGACGCCCGTGGCCCGGAAGCCGATGTGGGCCAGCCCGATGTCGTCGTTGGCCGCGACGGTCACAGCCAGGCTGCTGCCCTGAATGAGAGTTGTCGCGTTGCCTGCGGCGGTAGCAGTCACAACCGGCGGCACAATATCCCGGATGCGCAACGTGCGGGTGACGGGGATGGAGAGATTGCCTTTGCTGTCCTGGCCGCGCAGAGAAAGGGTGACGATCCCGTTCGACGGCGTGTTGGCCGGAATGGGCAGGGAGAAACTGGCCGCGGCATTCGTCTGCGCGGGGGCGATTGTGCGCTGGTCAGCGAAGGTGGCTGTGCCGGAAGCGGTCAGAGAAATCAGCACAATTCCGTCCACATCCATTGCCTGCACATCGACTGTCGCGGTTTCGCCGGGAGTGACGAGCGTCCCCTCCGCCGGGGCCACAAAGGCCAGCTGAGTTCCGGTAATGACGACAGTGCGCTGGGCAAAATTGCTTACCTGATTTTTGCCGTCGGCGGCGCTGGCCTGCAATGCGATGGCGCTGCCAAGCGCGGCGTTGACGGGCACAACCACTACAAATGTGCGGGAGACGGTGCGGCTGGCCGGGTCAATCGTGGCGGCGAAGGTCGTCGTCACCCCGCCAGTGGCCTGGACAAAGAGGCGGCTGACCGCCAGATCGTCTGTGGCCTGGACGGTGACGCTGAAGGGGTAGCCCACTTCGACGGTCGTCGTCAGCGGCGCGAGGAGGCTCGCCACCGGCGGCGTGTCGGAGAGAACGGTCAGCACAACGCCCTTATCCGGGCTGACATTGCCGGCGTTGTCGATGGCATGAGCCGCAATCGTCAGGGCCGGGGCCATTGCGCTCTCCACTTGCAGGAGAAGTTCGTAGGGGGCTTGGGTGTCGCTGCGGCGCAAGAGGCCATTGACGTAAAAGTCCACCTGGCGGATGTCGTCGTGGCCGGGGGCAATCTGGGCCGTCGCAATCAGACTGTCGCCCACCACCACCGACGGGCTGCGGTTGCTGGTCAGGCTGGCGATGGCAGGCGGAATGATGTCCAGACTGGTGAAGCTGAGGCTGCGGCCTGCGGGTTGGCGATTGCCGGCCCGATCCGTGGCGGGCAGAATTGTGGCGCTGTAGACGCCGTTGGGCGCGAGGGGTGCATTGGGCGTAAAGACGATTACCCCGTTGTTCTGGATGAAGTCGATACGTCCGGCAACCGCTGTCCCCGCTTTGAAAAGTTGGATAGCGGGCGCAGTGTAGGCCATCGGGTTGAGCGCTTCCGAATACTGCACCCGGATCACCGACTCCAGCGGCGCGTTCTGCGCGTTGTCCGCCGGGCTGAGGCTGGTGATGCTGGGGGGCGTCGTGTCCTGGGTGGTAAAGCTGCTGACAAATTCCGCCGACAATCCCTTGCCAGAGAGGTCCTTCACACCGGTCTTGACTTTGACACTGACTGTTGCGAAGTCCGGGTAGGCGGTGGATGGGGTGAAGGTCAACCGGTCGCCGGTTCCGTTGAGTACACGACTCCCGGCGACCGTTCCCGCGCCCGCGCTCACTTCTACAGTGGAAGCGCTGATTGTGGCCGAATTCACCGGCTCGGAGAGGACAATCTCAATCGTACGGGTGACGGGCTGGCCGCTGCTGCCATTGGCCGGGGTGACGCTGACGACGGAGGGGAAGCTCTCGTCCATCGCCAGATCGCCCACATCGACGGTCTGGCCCTGGCTGGTGACAGTGGCGCTGGCCGCGGCTGTGCCACTGCCCAGAGGGTCTTCCGCTCCGATTGTATACGTGCCCAGAGGCAGGTCGTCAAAGGTGAAGCGTCCGTCGCTGTCACTGACGCCGTAGCGTTTGCTGCTGCCTTTGGTCAGGGTAATTGTGATATCCGGCGCAGGGGTCGCGCCGTCCTCGCGCAGGACGCGCCCGGTGACAGAACCGGCGGCCTGCAAAGTGAGGGTGACTTGCGCGGTAGCGCCCGCGGTCGCCAGCGTGCCGTCGGCAGAGCCGCCCAGCCCGTTGGCCGGGTTGCGCGCGCTGACGCTGAAATCGCCGAGAAGAACCGCATCCACCTGAAAGCGACCATCCACGCCAGCGAGCAGATTGGCTGAGAAGCCTCTGGGCACACTGCTTTTGCGCCGCAGTTTGACTTCCGCCGAGCCGACCGGCGCGCCCGCCCCATCCACGACGATACCGGTGACAGTGCCGACGCCGAGCATCTGCACGGAAGCGGTGACGACTTCCGAGTGAAAATTGACTGTACCCGTGGTCCGCCCGCCGTCCCCGCCCACCTGGGCCAGGGCGACGACGGAGAATCCGCCCAGTGACACATTCTCCACCCGGTAGAAACCGTTGGCGTCTACGGTTGTGTTGCGCTCCGTGCGCCCATAGCTCACCTGCACCTGCGCGGTGGTGGAGGGGCTGCCGTCGGACTCAGTGACAATCCCCTGGACAGTGCCCCGTTCAGGCACTTGCAGAGTGACGGTGCGGGTGACGATCTGCCCTTCGCTGCTCAGACTGCCCGTGGCGCTGCCGCTCCAGCCCGTCGGCCCGTCGCTGGCAAAGAGTGTAAAGTTGCCCGCATTGACGCCGGGGAAGACGAAGCTGCCGTCCAACCCAGCGGAGGTGTAGAGTCTGGCGCTGTCGTTGGAACTCAGCCGCACGGCCGCGCCGGGCATCGCCGCGCCGCTGAGACTCTCCACCACCCAGCCCCGCACCTCGCCCTGGGGCCGCTCGCCGATGTTGACGCTAATCGTCTGGCCGTTGGCGGTAATCGCGCCGGGGGCTCGCCCCTCGCGGCCGGTGATGAAGTCGAAGGCTTCCAGACTGACGCCTCCTTTGGGCACGCCAGTAAAAGTGTAGACGCCGGACGCGTCGGTGACTTCGTAGATGTCGCGCCCGTCAAAGCCGCTGGTCAGGTGGACTTGCGCATCCGCAATCGGTGTCGTCCCATCCGCGCGGAAGAAGCGACCGGTGACTGTGCCGAATTCATCGGGGACGGTCACAGTGACGGTGACGGTTTCGCCCGGCGCAGGGATTGTGCCGCTGCGGAAGCCTTTGCCGCCGTTGGCTGTGTTGGTGGCGTGGACGCTGAAACGCCCCTCCCGCACCACCGGAAAGGTGAAGTTGCCGTTGAGGTCTGTCTGACCCGTGCGGCTCTGCTTTGTAAAATTGCCCTCGCGCAGGTGCAGAGGCGCGTTGGCAATGGCCGCGCCGGTTGTGCCGACGACCTGCACATTCACACTTCCCAGCCCCAGCAGGCGGATGTCCACCACCGCGTGGCCGCCCGCGCCCACACCGCCATCGCTGCGCCCGGTCAGCCCGCTGACTTCGTCCAGGGCGGTGACATTGAAGCCACCCGCGCTGATGAGCGGGACCGTATAGACACCGCTGGCGTCGGTAGGAGCGGCCACATCCCGCATCGTCCGCGAATTGAAACGGACGACGACGCCCTCGTCCACAGGCGTTGTGCCGTCGGGCAGATAGACTGTGCCGCTGAGAGAACTGGTGGCTTTAAGGGAGAGGGTAATGTACGTCGTCGCACCCAGTTTGACGTTTGTGCTGGCGGCGACTTTGCCGTTGAAGGCGTTGACCGCTTCAACAGAGACCGGACCGACAAAGACATTCTCAAACAGATAGGAGCCGCTGCTGGGGTCGTTGTCCACAATGCGGTTTAGCTGTTTGGTCGTAAAACCGATGCCGATAGTCTGGCAGGGGGTAAAGTGGACGACGTAATCGCCGATCTTCACGTCCTGATAGCACTGGGGGTTGCCGTCGTCTTTGATGACATTTTTCAACACAGCCAGCTCGTTCAGCCCTACCTGTGCGGCCAGGGGTGTGATGCCGTCGTCGTCCAGAATCGTCACCCGCAGGCTGCCTTTGCCCTGCCAGCGGATGTCGCCGTTGACTGTCTGGTTGTGGGCCGAGACGCGCACATTGCGGGCGTTGCCGTCTTTGAAATCGGATTTGAAGGCACTGAGCAGATACCCCCCCTCCACCGCATAGGGGATGAGATAGAAACCGTTGGCGTCGGTGCGGCTGCCCAGCAGCCGCGGCCCGACGGCGATAATTTCCAGATTGGCGACGGGTGTCACGCCGTCGGCCTGGACGACGCGACCGGCGATGCGTCCCACGACGGGCAGGCGCAGGGTGACGACAGCCACTTCATCGGGGCGGGTCAGATAGACCGTCCCTTTGGCGAGCAGTTCGCCTTCCGTCACCAGCGCCTGGATGCTGCGCCGGCCCAGGGGCATATCGGGCAGGGTAAAGCGCCCGGCCGCGTCGGTGGTCACAAATTTGAGACCGCCGCCAATCGTCGCCCCCTCCACCGGCTGACCCGCACCGTCCAGCACTGTGCCTTCGATTGTGCCGGTGCCGCCGAAGAGAATGAGATTGGCGGTCACGTCCTGGGCCTGAACAATCGTCGTGGCGACTTCGGCGGTCTCGAACTGGCTCTGGTCGAAGGCGGAGACCGTCACTTTGCCCGGCGGCAGGTCGGTGAGCTGGTAGGAGCCGCTGCCGTCCGTAAGGGTGTAGCCGCCCAGGCTGGAATAGACGGGCACGGCTTCGGCCGCGGTGATACCGTCGCTGCGGAAAACCCGCCCGCTGACACTGCCCAGCTCCCTCTGCACCCGGTCTACGTTAATGAGCGTCAGATCGACGAGCGTCGTGCCGCCGTCCGCGGCCACATTGGCCACGGCCTGGGCCTGGGAGCGGGTGGGCTGGTGGGCGGCGATGAGATTGGCGTTGCCCACAGGCACATTGCCAAAGACGAAGCCGCCGTTGGCGTCGCTGGTGGTCGTGCGGCTCTGTCCGCTGGTCAGGCTGGTCAGACCCACAGTCGCGCCGGGCAGGGGTGTCGTGCCGTCGGCGGCGAAGACGCGACCGGCGACTGTGCCTTTGCCGGAGAAGATCATCCGCAGGTCGATGCGCTGGCCGTTGTAGCGCACAGATGTGCCCACATCCACCCGTTCGCCGCTCTCCGGGTTGGCGGCCACAAAGCGCGTCGGGTCGGCGGTCACGTAGTCCAGATGGAAACGACCGTCGGCGTCCGCAGGCTTGGCGGTAATCGTCACCCACTTGAATTTATCGCCCACCAGAATCTTCTGGATGAGTTGGATGGCCGCGTTGGGCACGGGCGTGCCGTCGGCCTGGACTACCTGGCCGTCTACCACACCGCCCATTCCGGTCACAGTCATTGTGATGGGCAGGGTGGTGGAAATGGGGGACATCAGATGGCCGTGGCGGTCGTCGATGTTGGCGACGGTCAGGCTGCGGGGAATGAATGGCCCGACGCCATCGCGCAGGCGCACAAATGCCACCCGGCTGCTGGGCTGGAGAGAAGTCGCCAGCACCTGATTCTCGTCCACAGCAAAGTTGACGATCTCCTCCGACCCGCTCTCCTGCTGGGAGGCAGCGGCGCTGATCTCCTCGTCAAAGAGCACGGCGACGAGACGGCCAAAGCGGTCCCGGCTGGCAACCTGCACCGCGCTGATCACATCCGGGCCGGATTCGGGCAGCAGCGCGTCGCTGGTCGGGCTGATCTGCCCCTCGAAAAAGCCGTCGCCCGTGGCGTCCACATTCAGGATAAGCTCGTGGGAGGAGCGGTTGCGCCCCACATCGAAGACGGGCACGGACAATTGGGCCCGGCCACCGATCTGAATCACCACATCGGTAAACTGCACCAGCCGCTGGCCTGTGGCGGTAGGAATCAGTACGCCCACATCAAAAGTGCCATTGGCTGTACCCAGCAGATCAATTGTATGGCGGCCCGGTTCGGGCGCGGCTATAAACGCGAAGTGGCTGTAATTGCCGGTCTGGTGGCTGAGGTCGAAGAACTGGCCGTAGGGAATCGAACGCTGCACCGGCGCGTTGGCCGCGGACAGGCCCACCTGCTGGTTGGCCGGGTCGGTCACCCGCAGCACAACCGGCCCACCGCCGTTGTCCTGGCCGGTGATGACGGAAAAATAGGGCGGACGGGAGACGGTGGCGGTTGCCATCTGCTGCTGGAAGTCCAGCGCGCTGCTGCCTGCCACAGCCTGCCCAAATAGTGCGGCAAACTCTCTGGAGAGCGCTTCCCCGCGGCGGGACTTGCGCATCAGATTGTCAAAGGCGGCGTAGTCGTCGGCGTTGATGCGCTCGTTGCCGGTCAGCCGGGACAGATTGTTGCCGGAGAAGTCCAGGGCCAAATCCCAGGCCGCGGAGAGTTCCGGCTCGAAGAGGCTGATGCGCTGGCCCACCGCGGCCAAGTCGAAGGCCCGCTCGTAGATCATCGACTGGTCTACGGGCAGGAGACCGACAGGCACAATCGGCGAAGTCGCCAGGGCGAACGCCTGGCTGAGCAGGCTGATGGCCTCGGCCCGGATGCCCTGGGGGACAAAATTGACTTCGCCGGGGAGTTGCAGGACATTGGGCGAGAGGGGAATGCCCAATTCGCCCACATCCATCCGAAACTCAAATTTGCCCGGCGTATTCTCCGAGGCCAGACTGCTGGCGACAACAGAGCCGGTTTGCAGAGCGCGCAGGCGGAAGGTGGCCGTAGCCGAGTCGCCGGGCAGAATTGTGTCGATCTGCACTGTCTCTTGGGAGAGCAACTGCGCGCCGCTCAGGCTGCGGGGGAGCAGGGAGAGAGTGGCGAAGTTGGCGGGTACGTCGGAGATATTCGAGACGGTGACGTGAAAGTCGTAGTCTTCGCCCTGGTTGATGGTGACCGGGTGGTTGAAGGTGAGGCTGAATTGGGGGTCGCGTACTTCCAGGGTTCCCACAGCCTTGCCTTTGATGGCGACCGGGCCGGTGGGCAGGCCGTGGAGTTGGCCGGTAATTTCAATCTGGACGGTGTGGATGCCCTCGCGCAGCCCCTCCACCAGAAACTCGGCGTTGCCGTCGTTGCCGGGGGCCAGGAAAGGGATGTCATCGGCTGTGCCCAGTTGCCCGTCCGGGCCGGGCTGCTTGACAGGCAGGATTTTCGGCTGGAAGGCCGGGGGGTTGCCGACGCGGGCCATCCGCAGGGGATCGTCCTGGGAGCCGACGACACCGTCCTTGCCGCCGGGCAGCAGAATTTCGCCCTGAATGTCGCGCACCACCAGATTGGAGCTGCCGGGTGCGATATTCGAGACCAGCAGCAGCGCGCTGAAAAATTGGTTCAGATAGGCAATGCGTCCGGGGAAAAGAATGACGCCGGGGACCTTCGCCACCAGTTTGCGGGTCTCCGGGTCGCAATCGCTGGCGCAGTCCATCTGAAAGCCGGAGATGCCCAGGCTGGTATATTCCAGCTCGGGCGGGCGGAAGGTGACGGTCTGTATCTTCTGCTGGCCCAGCCCCCCCATCGACGGGCGATAGGCGGGGGGTCGGGAGGCCAGATTGGGCTGTTTGGGGATCAGCACCGGAAAGCTGATGGGGACTTTTTTGCCCTCCACGCCGATGGCGACGGTGAAGTCGACGGCGCTGAAGTTGTCCTCGTCGAAGAAGATGCCCTTTTTTTCGATTTCGTCGGCGCTCAGGGCGCGGGTAGTCACCTGAGAGACAATCACTTTGTCAATGACTTCGATGCTGACACTGCCCGGTTCGCCCTGCAGAATCGTCGCGCCGCCGCTTTCGATGCGGATGTTCTCAACGACATACAGCCCCTTCAGGGGAATAGGCGGAATCATCAATAGTCGGCCAGGCAGACCGGTCAGTTCGATGGCCTTTTGGAAGGCGGGTCCGCGCATACTGGCCCGCACGACCGCGTCCGCGGGCAGTTCGGGCAGACCGCCGACGGAGGGGTCCGAGGCGACGACGTTCATCCGAATGCCCGTGGCCGTGTTTTTGGGCACAGTCTGGTGGATGGGGTCGGGGAGAAGTTGCGCGCCCAGGACGTAAATCGTCTCTTGGGTGAGGGGATCGGGGGGCGCGGCGGTCTGGGCGAAGAGAGGAGAGACAGAGGCGAGGAGAAACAGGAACGCGAAGAGGATGCGTGAGACGTGAAACGTGAAACGTGAGGGGCGTATTGCGTGTTGCGTAGGCCAGTGAGCGCTGGTTGAGTAGCCGAGTCTTCGAGGCGTATCGAAACCGAGCGAACGGGTATTGAGAAGAATTTTCGTCCACCCGCTTGGTTTCGATACGGCGGGAAACTGCCCCCGCCTACCCTTCGACTGGCTCAGGACACCGCTCAACCGGCGCTGGTCTTGCGTCGTCGGGTTGGGCGCGTGGGTTCGTGACGCAAGTTGTACGTTCCGTCCGGTATCGTTGATTGTGCCGTCTGACAGGATGTCGGACCTACGGATTTTCGTCATTCTTCGAACCTTTGCCTCTACTCTCACGTTTCACGCCTCACGCCTCAGTCGGCACTGCTTACGTAATACGAAATACGCAATACGCTATGGGTTTACCGTCACTCGCACTTCCACGGGCAACGTCTCTGCGCCTTTGTCATCGGCGACGGTCAACTCGAAGGTGAGGGTGTCGGGCCGGGTGAGGTAGGGTGAGACGAATTGGGGACGCCAGGTGCCGTCATTGAGCAGGACAACCGCACGTCCACCTGTCTGTTGCCAGCGATAGGTGAGGGGATCGCCGTCCGGGTCGCTGCTGGCGCTGGCGTTCAGGAAGACAATCTCTTCCGTGCCCACGGTCTGGTCGGGAATGTTGGCGGCCACGGGAATCTGGTTGGTCTCTTCCGGCGGGATATTTACCTGGACTTCCAGAGAGGCCACGGCTGCCTTGCCCGTCACCGGGTGGCGGACCGTTGCCAGGATAGTAGCGCTGCCCCGGCTGCGGGCCTGTATCTTTCCGCCGGGGCTGACAGCGACCACCGCTGGGTTGAGACTGCGGTAGGTCGTGCCCAGGGCCGGGGGGGTCAGGTCCCGGGAGACGTTGTCGGCGAAGAGGCCGTAGACCTGAAGCTGTTCCACCTGGCCGACCCGGTCAAGAATGGGTGGGCCAGCCAGGGTGGCATCGATCAGCAGGCCGGGATCCACCGTAACGTCCACCGTACCTACGTAGTAGACCAAATCGGTGATGGTGTCGTAGGCGGAGACGCCCACGGCCCCCAGCGTCTGCGTTCCCAGCGACACGACAGGAAGGGTGATGCTGGCCGTGTAGGTAATCGCCCCGGTCCGCGTCAGCACATCGACGACAAATCCATCGTTGACAAGTGCAAGACTCGCCAGGGTGGCGGTTGGCGGGACCTGAACTGTCATCTGCACCCTCTCCCCGGCCTTTACGACTGCGCCGGGCTGGGGACTGAGGACGGTAATGACGACAGCCCCCCCCTGGGGTCGAACCGGAGGCTCGCTCAATTCCCGCACGGGAATATCCACCGGGTCAGTACTTCGTTGGCTGCTTGCGCGGGGTGGCTGCCGACCATCTGGCAGGTTTCGGGCCACGGAAGATGGCTCATCCGCCGGTCGGTAGAGGGGATTGGCAGCGCTGGCACTCTTGTAGGCGGGATCGGTCTCCAATAGGAAGACGGCCAGGCAGACAACCAGATCGTTATCCAACAAGACACTGGAAGGCTGCTGAGCTGCTGAACGCCAGATCGCGGCCATATATTGATTGCACTTGGCCACGCTGTTGTCGTGAAACTCGCCATAGTTGGTAATCTTCATGGCGAGATGGTCGGTGTCGGCCACCACGCGGGTTACATAGCGGGCGTTGGGCGGCGCGTCATTGCGCTGGCTACGGGCGGGCACAATGCGGTCATTGCCGTTGGAAGGCTGTCCGTTGATAGTGGTAAGAATTTGCTTAGGTCCTTCGCCCGAATTGGTGATCGACTCCACCGCGGTTTTCACCAGGTCGAAAGTTGAACCCCAATCACCGAAAGCCAGGACTTTGACAAGTTTCCAAATGTTGCTGGGTGACTTGGCCAGGAGTTTGGTTCGTTCAACGGTCGATTCGTCCGGCGTCCAGTTGCAGAGCAGCCCAAGCCCAAACCAGAGACCGGAAACCTGTGTGCTTTTGCCGAGGGCGATGGTGTTCGCTTCGCCCGCAATCATATGAGACGGCATCAGAATACCGGCATCCTTCAGAATTGCCATGCGCTGACTCTCCGGGCGCAAGTCGTCGAGTGCGCCGCTTCGAATATCCAGCACAGCCATATAGGGTCCGCCAAATTGGGTAACATCGCGCAATGCCCAGGTACACCACTGCACATCAATTCGATCATTGAGCGATACGCTCTCCTTCTGCCACCAGGCCTGGGATATAGCAAATATGTCGAATTTTTGCTGGACAATCGGATCATCAGAATCGCGCACTTTGACTACTTCTGAGGCCAGAGGGGAGCCGATGTGGGGGGTGCCGATGGTGATGAAGCGACCAAAAGGCACGGGCAGATGTAATTCTTCGACAAACTGGCGCGCAATTTCCCGGCTGATGACACCGCCCATACTAAAAGCGATGACATCGACATTGCTGATGGCGTAGCCTTTGAAGTCCGGGTTGCGCAGGGCCAAATAGAAGCGGCTATAGTTGCCCTTTGCCTCGTCATAGGTAGGCCGCACAGTGCCGTTGGACCCCATCGCGAAGACTTTGAAGCGGCCGTCATAGCCGGAGACATTTTTGTCTGGCCGAAGGCTGACACCGGTCACAGGGACGAGGGGGAAGAATTCGTTCCATACCGAGGGATCGCCGCCCAGCCCGTGAAAGAGGAAGACCGGCGGTCGAATCAACTCGATATTGGTAGAACCCGTGGCAAAGTCCGTCTGCACCACTTCCAACTTCACTTTACGCATCTTGCGCGGGAGTTGAAAGGCCAGGTTGGTATAGCTGTCGATCTCAAAATGATCCGGGCGCACAAATAGATGGGGAGGAATGTAATAGACATTGAAAGTCCGGCCCAATTCCGAGGGGGTGGGCACGTCCAGTGTCACACCCCGGGTGATCACCAGACCGTCGCTGTTTTCCAGAAGCAGTTCGCCGATGCCTTTCGTCTCGCCCTGCACCAGGGGATCGGAGAGCCGGAACTTCAGCGGCTGGTTCATATCGAGTTGGGTGGATTCGATTTTGATTTCGACACGGGCCGCGCCGTCAGTAACCGCGCCTTTGATGGGCAGATTTTCACCCGTGGATTCGTCGTGGTGGATATTCCAACGAGTGAAGGGATGACTGCGCACATTCAATTCTGTGTCGTCATAGAGGAAGATGCTGATGGGCACAAGCTGCCCCTGCACAGCCACCCAGGCCCGATCCGAAACCGGCGGGGTATCGTTGCCCTCCGGGTCTTTGGCTCTGGCGGTAGCCTCGATGTTATAGCCCCGAATGCGGGTCAACCGGTCCCTCTCTTTGTGGGTAAAATTCTGCTCCGGTGCCAAATCGTTGACAGTGAAGAGAGTACGCCCCAGTCCTTCTACTTTAATATTACGCAGGACGGATGACGACGTATTGCGTACAGTGAAGATATACTCCACCTCCGTATCCCGGTCTACAACCAATTGCTTCTGCCCCACCGAATTCGGCTGGTCCAGACGGCGCGCGGTCACATCCAAGTCCAGCAAAGGACGGGTCAAACAGATAGCGCCGGAAGCAAATTCGCTCAGGACGAAGGGCGCTGTCTCTTTATTCAGCGCGGGTGTGTTGTCATCCGGCTCGGCGCTGCGGTCCAGGGGGTAATAGTAGAAAGCGGTCTGGTTGTTGGCTTTGTTCACCTCCACCAGCTCCTCGTCCGGGTCGATGACAAAAGCCACGGCCCGGGCCTGCTGGGATGTCTGCAAAATGGGCAGGGTCTGGGTGATAGCAAAGACAGCCGTAAAAATCTGCTTGTCCTTCGTCTCCTTTACGGGCAAGGGATATTCGGGCCGCTCGCCGCTGGAGAGGGGCGCGCATTGGGGCAGGGGCGGGGGCGCGGCCCGCTCGCTGTTGGGCACTTTCTCCTCGTCGATAATCGTGCGCGCACCCGCGGGCAGATAGGGGATGGCGTATTCCCCCAGCCGCTCCCGGTAGTCGGCCCGATCCGTGGCGGGTCCCTCGTAGATTCCCAATAGTACATCGTAGAGATCGTTGGCGCTGGCGTTGCCCACCCGGCTTTGCAGCTTCATCACAACGCTGTACTTGACGCCCAGCTTCTTGACCTGGGCCATCTCCACGTCGTCGGTCAGATAGACCGGTTCATCGGCAAAGTATTTGTTCAGAATCTCCTGATGCTTGGCCGGGTCGCCGTAGACCTTCGCCAGCGCGTGTTCGATGTTACACCGGCGCAGACTGCCCCGGCTGCTGTTGAGCAGAAAATCGCCGTTGAAGGTGTCGCCGGAGCAGACGCCGCAGATGTCGGTCATAAAGGGGTAGGCGTTCATCGGGGCCAGGGGGTTGGCGACCAGCGCCTGCAAAGTAGTGGCGTCTTTGCCGCTGGTGTAGCGGTAGATGGGCAAAGTCCGCTGCTGCGCCCGCTCGATAAAAGCCATCGCCTGGCGGATAAACTCATTCGCCTCGGATTCGGTGCGGATGGGCGCTACCCCGCTGTCGCTGCACCCCTTCCAGACCTTTACACACCAGAACTGCCAGATCAGGGCCATTTCGTCCTGGTTGAAAATCTGATAGCCCCGGCGGTAGCTCTCCACCGCCATCGTCACCACATAATCCTCAAAGCCCTGACAATCCCGGTCATAAAATTCAAACGGGTCATTGGTGGGCGGATTGAATACGTCGTCCACACCGGTCAGACAGTAGCCTTCGCTGAGCAGATTGGCCCTCGTCACCGGCAGAATGACCGGGCTGGGCAAGAGCAAGCCCGTGGCCTGTTCCCAGTCTTCGTCCCGATAGCGGCCTTGCAACAGCAGCCCATTGCCTTTGGGATGGGCTGCCATCACCGCAAAAGCCGTGCGGATAGCCGATTTGCCCACCGTCTTGAGTTGGCTCTTGCAGCTTTCATCAAAAGCGTCGGCGTCGTCAAAGGCCCGGTCCGGGTGGTTGGGCGGCAGATCGTCCGAGCGATCCGGGTTGGTGAAGTAGAACTTCTCCCCCTCCGCGGCGTCGGCGTTGCTGGTCTCAAAGTTGCAGCCGCCTTTGATACGCAGGGCAGCGCCGGTCTTGTACAGATTGTATTCCTGCAAAACGGCCCATTCGTAGCCCTCCACCGGTGGAATACCGCTCTGGGGTGTAATCGGACCCCGGGCTTCGATAGCCGGATCGCTGGGCTGGCCGTCCGGGCCAGGCGTGAATTGGACTGTATCTGTAAAATAGATGGACGGGTACATCTGATTCCCGAACATCTTCATCGCTGGCCGCTCGTCGCACGCGCCCGATTCCGGGTTGTACATCTGATTGATGGACAGGCAGCGCACCAGCTCCTCCAAATCGGGCGCGGCCGTGCGCCGGGCCAACTCGGCGTTTTCCGGTTTTGCCAGCCGCTCCACCACATCCGGCGCGTAGCGGCCCACAGGCGGGTACTCGCCGGTGGTCAGCAGCCAGAGAACGAGCAACGCCTGGCGGCCCAGTCCTAAATCCCCCGCGGTATCGCCCTCTTTATTCATCGGCGGCGAACTGAGCAGCACGCCCAAGTCGAAGGGTTCCCGGGGCATGGCAAAGAGGGTGAAGTCTTCCAGCTTGCCCAATTCGTCTTTGTCCCGTTTGGTGGGCGGTTTGCGCACAAAGGCGTCCATCACCGTCTGCGCCCGGCGCACATACTCGGCGGGCAGGAAGAGTTCGTAGTCGTGGTCGCTGATGCGGGGGGTGAAGGCGGCGCAGGTGCGGGCTGGGTTTTCCTGAAAGGCGGGCCGCCAGAAACAGCCGCCGCTGCCCTGCTCGATGACGTAAATATCCTGGGGTTGCACACCCGCGATGGTTGTGGTCAGCGATACGACAACCCGTTCCAATAGGTATAGGAGCGTATCGTATTCGGCCAGGTACGGTTCGTTTTCATCCCCCGCATCCGCCGCGGAGGTTTGGGGGTCTTCCCCCTCCTCCGCCGGGGCCGCCGCGTTCTGATCCACCCAATTCTCGTCGGCCCGGAAGTCGAGGAGCAACTCCTGGCAGTTGTTACAGACCCGCACCAGATCGACGCCCTGATTGTTTTTGCTGAGCAGAACGACGGGCCGGTTGGGGTCGTCGCCCAGGTCAAAGTCGCCCCGATTGGCAAAGCTGGGCAAGTCATAAACGCCCAGAATGCGGTCATCCACCTCATCCTTATTCACGTCTACCTTCGCCGGTGCGTCTGTACCCCGCAGATTGCTCTCCTTCACCAGCTCCGGCAGCAGCCAGTTCAGGTCAATCACATACAGCCCCTGCCCGGTCAACTCCACATAGGCGGCCTTGCGCTCCGGGCTGACGCTGACGCTGCGTGCGCCGGGGGGCAGGGGAATGGCGGCCAGGATACGAAGGTCCGGGCTAAAGCGGTTCTCGCCGGGGTCTGTGGCGCTGTTGATGTCGATCACCCAAAGCGCGCCGCCGCTGCCCGTCACCTGTGCGGTGACAAAGGCCAGGTCGAAAATCTCGTCCACGGGATCGACGGGGAAGGGCATCAGAATCGGGCTGCCATCGGGCAGGCGGACCGGCTGGCCGTTGTCGTCCAACAGCGGGCGCTTGTCCACGTCGTCGGCCTCAGCTTCGCCCAGATTGCCGTCCTCGTCCACATCGAAGACAAAGCGCGCCCCAGCCACGCCAAAAACCTGGCTGAATTCCACAAAGAACGGCTCGGTCCCGCTCGGCCTCTGCACCGGGGCCAGGGTATTGTCCAGAATATCCAGCCGCCCCCGGCCATTGGGCATTGTGCGCACGGCCAAAACCCGGTTGCCGGAAAGGGCCACGTCGTTGTAACTCCCCCGCAGCAGCCCGGTAGGGGCCAGACTATTGCGGGTGGTGAGCGGGCTGGGCATATTGGGTGAACCCTGCACATCCAGCGCCTGAATACCGATACCCGAATTGACCAGATAGAGCGCGGCTACACCGTCCTCCGGCACATTCGCCACTGTCAGTTGGGTGGGAACGCCGATCTCTTTGGGCACAAAGCGGCCATTGGGATAGGTGACAGGCAAGGCCAGCGCATTGTCCGGATCGGTCAGCACTTTGCGGCTGACGGTCATTGTGGCGAAGTTGAAGCAGTCAAATGGCTGGTCCGGGTCCAGCCCAAAGGCTTCCGGTTTGGTGCAGGGGGTCACATCATAGATTTCCAGCAGTTCCATCTTGCCCGGCAGCCGCTCGGTCGTGCCCAGCACTGCCAGCAGGTCCCGTCCGACGCTGATCTGGAATTGGCCGTCGTCCAGGCGGCGAAGCTGGTAGATGTCGTTTTGGGTGCGCAGCAGATATTCCTCCACTGGCCCGGTGGGCAGCACAGTAAATTTCCGGGTGACAGTAGCCCGCCGGTGCAAAGGACGATCCATCTCCGCAAAGAGCGTTTTCAGTTCCTCGTTGATCTCCTCAACGGCCAACCCTTCCTGAATGTAGTCGGTCTGGGTTATCGTCAAAGTGGTGGTCAGGATGGCAACCGGGCGCAGATAGGAGGTGACAATCTGCGTGGCGTCGATTTCCAGGGGGAAGTTGTGGGCGTTGGGCGATTCCACAAATACGTCCGGGATGGCCTGGGCTGCCCGCAGCCGAAAGAGACCGGTCGGCGTGCTTTGCAGCAACAGCGGGTCGGTCAATACTTTTGTGTTTACAATGCTCAGTGATTGCACCGGGCCAACACCGGAGGTATCCGTAATCTGGTGGAAGACGAAAATCGTGTCGCCGATGTCCACCGCGGCCTGGCTGCCCCCCGCTGGGCCGATGACCGACGTCAGGTCCACAACGCTGTGGGGCGTGAAGGCCGTAAAGAGCATCTCCGACTTGGGCAGTTTGTTGCGGTTGGGCGTGGCATCCTCAGCCGGCCCCAGAAAGAGCATATATTGGGTGCCCATTTCAAAGTGGACATTCGGCGTAAAGGCAAAGAGGGTGGACTCTTCATAGACGGTCAGCCCTGTTTTGACCCGCTCGTTGAAGACCTCCCACTTGCCTTCGAGCAGTTCACCCGTGCGCAAATTGATGATGCGCACATTTGTAAAGACCGAATCCGGGTTCATCTGTTTGGAAAAGAGCAGACTGACCTTCTCCAACTGGTAGTAGCTGTAGAGATTGTGGCGGATCAACTGGGGCGGGGTGCGGTCTGCGCTGACCGCGGCGCTGTCGTTCTCGCCCGGCTGTGGGTTGGGCGACTGACCGCCGACGATATTCTTTTGGGCCGGGGCCTTGCGGGTAATCTTCTGAATCAGCCGGTCCGTGCGCGGGTTGATAATTTCTATCTCCAGCGTGGCGTTGCAGATGGCGGGCAACTGACTAACCCGCACCTCCGGCGGGAAGATGCCGGGCACCAGCAGTCCAGAGAAACCGGGAATCAGGGGGCCTGTCGAGGAGGTGATCAGAAAATCCGCGGATGGCCCCCACTCTACCTGCACAAAACTGATGCAATCCCACTGATCCGGTTTGTGCTGGAAGAAGCTATAGCTCCCGCCACTAAAAATCCCCTTCTGCCAGGCCAGACCCGTCAAATTTAGGAGCATTTTACCCAGACCCGCCGCGCGCCCAGCAGCCTGGGCCGAACCCGCGGTTGTATATTTGTCCCCGTCCAATTTGGCCCGATCCACTGTCACCCAACCGGAGCCGCCGGGCCAGGTGACAAAACGGGCCACCAGCACCACATCCTCCGGCGCGGCGTCGGCCGGCGCGGGGATGCTCAGGTCCAGGGGCTTCGTTCCCATCTGCCCATCGGTGTTCAGGACTACCGCACCGATAGAGGGCGCATTGGGTTGGCCCGGCCCGGGCAGATTGTCCAGCGCAAGCGGCTCCACCTTCACCAGCGTACCCTCCGGGAAGGCCCCCGCGGGAATGTCCACCGCCGTGCCCCCTTCGCCTTCGACCGTCCCACCTTCGCTGCCAACGACGACAGAACCGTCCGGGCTGGTGAAGCGGCCCACAGCTACTTCCGTGCGGTTGCCGGATGCGTCCTGCATTTGCAATTGCAGTTTGTGGCTGCGTTCGGCAGGCACGCGCACGCTGAAACTGCCGTCGGCTTCGGGCAGGACAGTCGTCAACGCGCCGGTGTTCAGGTTTTTGATCACCACCACCCAATCGGGCTGGACCGTGCCCTGGCTGCCGGTGACGGTGGAGAAGCCCCCAACCGGCACCGAGGCGGTGACGCTGCCCGCGGGGGGCGGGAGCGGCGGTGTGGTGTCTGCGGTGCGGAAGCTGGCGGTGACCGCTTCGGTGAGAGGTCGGGCGTTCAAATCCCGGATGGCTGTTGTAATTTCGACAGAATAGAGGGTGTCGCTTTCCAGCAGTTGGCTGGGGCGCAGGACGACCACCCGGCGGTTGGGGGTAATCGAGAGACTGGTGGGGAGCGGCGCGCCGTTGACCAGCAGGCGCACACTCTCCGGCGAGACGGAGGAGGCGTCGATGGCTTCGGTGAAGGTGACGACGATTGCGCTGGAAAGGCTGATTCCTGACGCGCCGTTGGCCGGGAAGAGACTCTGGACACTGGGCGGGGTGGGCGAGAGGGAGACGTTCAGTTGCAGGGGTGTCCCGCCCACTTCTCCGCTGCGGGTGGCCTGGTCGTTGGTCTGGGGGTTGGCAAAGACGACCGTCACCGGGCCGGGGTGTACGGCGAGGACGTACTGGCCGTTGGGGTCGGTCAGCGCGGCCAGACGGCGCTGCTCGGCGGTGACCAGACCGCCGACGAGGGGCTGGCCTTTCGTGCCCGCCACGACGCCGTAGACAAAGCTGCGGGGGGTCGTCACTTTTACAAAGGCGTAGCGCCCTTCCCGACGCACGCCGAAGAAGGGCAGGCTGTCGTTGGTCTGGGGGCCAGCCACCAGGCGACCGTCGAGAAGCTGTGCCCGACCCGCCAGCACCAGCCGACTGCTGCTGCCCACCTCCACCAGCCGGAGCAGAAGGAGCTGATCGCTGCCGGTCAGCCCGCTGGGCGCGGCCACGGAGAGGGCAGCCGGGCGCTGCAAAGCCCCACCGGCGAAGTCAAGCTGCACGCCTTTCAAAAAAACAAAATCAGCGGGCAGGGCAAAGGGAAAACCGCTCTGCTCCAAAGAAGTGAGGACGACGGGCAGGGTGCTGAGGGTGGCCGCGGGGGGAAGTTCCAGGGTCTCGCCGGCCGCGCCGGTGACTGTGCGCCCGGTCAGGCTGACCAGCTCGCCGCTGGGCAGGCCCAAACCGACGGGGGCGCGCAGACGCAGTTCGACGGTGCCCCGGCGCAGGGTTGCCAGCTCGAAGGGGCGGGAGGGGGTGACGTTGAAATCCGATTCCAGGCGGAAGGGGCCGCCGGGGAAGGCGTAGAAGACGAAATCCTGGATGTTGGGTTCGGGGTAGATGATTTCGCCGTCCACAAATTCGTAGCTCTCGGCAAACTCCACCTGATAGGCCATCCCGCTCTGCATGGCTTCGGCGGCGATGGCGGTGACGCCGACTTCGGTTTTGCGCCCCGGCTCGGCCAGGAGGATGCGATCCGAAGGGGACATCGCCACGGCCGGGTTGCCGGGCAGACTGCGGGGGGAGGCGGCCTGGCGCAGGATGGCCCCGGTCAGGGGGTCTTCCGGCGCAAAGGGCGCGGCGTCGGCCAGCAGGAGGACGTACTGGCCGCTGGCGGAGAGGGCCAGTTGCAGGGCGGTGTTGTCACCGTTACGGGTCGCGTCGGCGATGGCTACCCAGCCCTGCAAGGCGCGCTCCCAGCGGGCGGCAACGATGCGCCCACTTTCGGGCAGACCGTCCGGCGCGGGCAGGGAGAGAACCGCGGCGGGGTCGAATGTCAACCCGGCGGGGTCGATCTGCACGGCGGCCACAGGCGACCAGCCCTTGGGCAGCAGACCGGCGATACTCTGGCCGCCGAGGGGGGTGAGGCGCAGGGCTGTGTCGTTTTGCAGGGCGAAGGGCTGGAGAGTGAGGGAGTAGCGGGCATCTGTAGCGCTGGCTGCGCCGCCGGAGACCGCGGGGATTGTCGCCTCTTTGCTGTCCAGGGGGGTGACCCGGGCGTCGAAAAGCTCCACCCGGCTCTCTGCCGGCGCGGACGCGGCCCGTTCGCTGCCGGTGTAGCCCTCCTTTGCGAAGCGCACCCACACGTCCCGGTCTTCGCTGACCAGCCGGTAGCGCCCCCGCTCGTCGGTGACCGTGCGGGTGACGGTGGGGGAGAGGCTGCGCGCTTTGCTCACCACCTCCACCGTCACGCCGGGGAGGGCCAGCCCTGTGCTGTCGTCGTAGACTTCGCCGGTGAAGACGGCGGGGTCGGTGGGGCCGGCCTGGGCCGAGAGCAGCTCGACAGGCGCGAGCGCGTCCACGGCGTAGGTGAAGGGCTGGCCTTTGTGGACGACCTCAAAGAGGACGACGCGGGTCGTCTCGTCCGGGCTGAGGATGGCGTCGCCGCCCAGATCGTCGGCGTCCAGGACGGGTTCCACGCTGGAAACGATATTGTCCGTGCGGTTGTTGCGGATGAAGGCGAAGGGCTGGAGAAAGAGGGCGTCATCGGTGACGTTTTGATAGGCGGCGCGGATGACCAGCCGGTTGCCGGTCTGGAATTCGTAGGTGAACTGCACCCTGCTCAGTTCGCTGTCGGGCAGGAGTAGCCGGCTGCTGCTGCGTGCAGTAGCCGGACGGCTTTGGGGCGCGGGCGTTTCGTCCACAGAAACTGTGCCCAGCAGCGGATCAGCCACAAAGCGGAAGGAAGTGTCGCCCGGCGCGGTGTGGGTCGTGTCACTCCCGCCGCCCGCCATCAGCGGTAGAAAGAGGCTGTTGGCAGGCGGTGCGTCAGCCGATGGAACGTCGGGCGTCACCGGCTCCTGGGCAGATAGCCGGGGCGCGGGGAGCAGTCCCAGCAGAATGGCGAGGACGAGCAGCAAACGGAGAAGGGGTGTTGTTCTGGACATAACCGGCCCTGTGTCGATGAAGGAAACTGCGCGGCGGGCGCGATTTCCGGCGAATTCGGGTGTATGTCTGAAGTATACGGGATAATCGTAACGAGAACGTTACGAAGTGGTGACACTTTGCGGTGTCCAGAAATGGACGCAGTAGGATGGGGCGTTAACTTTACGCTTCCGTCGGGGCGGCGCGCTCCCATTCGGCGCGGAATTGCTCCCGGCAGGCCAGCAGCCAGCGCCGATCGCCAAAGACCTCCAGGGTAATTGTGCCGTCGTATCGGAAATAGCGCAGGGCACGCAGATTGGCGGCCAGGTCCATCCCGCCCCGGATGGCCGCGCCAAAGGGCAGGTGCAGGTCTTCGACGCCGTTGTTGTCGCTGATGTGGATGTGGGCCAGGCGGTCGTTGAGGGAGAACAGGTACTCCCGGGTCATCGATTTTGACGTTGCCAGATGGCCGTGGCCGATGTCGAAAAGTAGCTTCAGACCCGGCACCCGGGCAAAAATCTCGCGAAAGTATTTGTGCTGGTGACGGTTGTCCGGGCTGTTTTCCATTGCCACGGCCACTCCCCGTTCGTTGCCGTGGCGCACCAGAATTTCCAGCATCTGCCGGTAAAATTCATAGCCCTGGGCGTCGCTGAAATAGTCGGGCCAGCCCATAAAGTGCATTGTGCAGAGGGTTGCGCCGAGAATCTGGGCCGCGTCGATGGAGCGGCGCAGCTCATCCACCGCGGCGTGGCGCACCAGGGGCGACGGGTTGTGGATGGGCAGGTAAGGGGCTGTATGGCAGACGACGCCCAGCCCCAAATCACGTAGGACAGCAGCCACAGCAGGCCAGTTTGTACTCTCCGCGGCCGCGCCGGGCGCTTCGATGGTCAGGTCGATATAATCGAAAGCGTTGGCTGCAAACCAATGGATTTCATCCAACAGAGGCTCTCTTGGGTTGTTCATTGCGCCGATCTGCATTTTTGATTTCCTCGTTGATAGGGTGTGGCGTACAATGTCCTGCAGGAGCGGGTATTCAATAAACGAAGCGAGAGGTTTCTATGAATCAACACATCACCCTCTATCGGGAGCCGGGCCGCTTTGCCGGCTGGCCCGCCAACTACGGCATCTGGGCCTGGGGCGACGAGATTGTCGTCGGCTTTACGCTGGGCTATATGGAACTGGGCGACGGCTTCCATCCCCGGGACAAAAGCCGCCCCTTTCTGCCAATGCAGGCCCGTTCGTTGGATGGGGGCGAGACGTGGCAGGTGATGGCTATGCCCTGTGAGACACCGGGGGGCAAGGGTCTTTCGGCGGATGAGCATATGCAGCCGGAACTCCACGTACGCCAACATCTGGCCGACGAAAAGAGCCTGCCCGTCTGCCCCGGCCATATCGACTTCACCCACCCGGACTTTGCCCTGCTCTGCGCCCGCTCCGGGTTGCGGGCCGGCTCCCTCTCCTGGTTCTATCTCTCGGATGACCGTTGCCGCTCCTGGCAGGGTCCCTACCGCCTGCCCCTCTTTGGGATGCCGGGGGTCTCGGCCCGCACAGATTATCTGGTCAACGGACCCCAGGATTGTATGCTCTTTCTGACCGGGGCCAAAATGGACGGCGAGGAGGGACGGGTCTTTGCGGCTCGAACAACGGACGGAGGCCGAAGCTTCCATCTGCTCTCCCCTATCGGGCCGGAGCCGGCGGGCTTCGAGATTATGCCTGCCAGTCTGCGCCTCTCCCCCACCCGGCTGCTGGTGGCTGTGCGGGTGAAGGCCACCGACGCAGCTTTCAGCGCAGATCGCCACTCTATCGCCCTCTACGGCTCGGATGACAACGGGCGCAGCTGGACTCTGCGGAATCAGCCTGTGGCAGAGAGCGGGCGGGGCGGCAACCCACCCACGCTGACCCGCTTGCAGGATGGACGGCTCTGTCTGGTCTACGGTTACCGGGCTGCGCCCTACGGTCTGCGGGCGATTCTCAGCGAAGATGAAGGGGTAAGTTGGGGAGCGAAGATTGTCCTGCGGGAGGACGGGGGCAACCCCGACATCGGCTACCCGCGCACAGTGCAGCGGCCCGACGGCAGTCTGGTGACCGTCTACTATTATAACGACCAACCAGAGGGCGAACGCTACATCGCGGCCACCATCTGGCGGGCGTGAGGCGTGAAAGGTGCGAAGGTCCGAAATGGGTGAAAGAGTTACCCGCCCTGCAACCGGATCAACCCGGCCAGCGTTGGGCGGAAACCCGCGGCCCGGTAGAAGGGGTCCAGATAATCTTCGTAGTCCACGTGCAGCCATTCGCAGCCCCCGGCTCTGGCTGCCTGTTCCGCCTCTTTTACCAGCGCCAGCCCCAACCCCTGACGGCGAAAGTTCGGGTGAACCGTCGGGTCGAGCAGAAAGGCGTGGACACCCCCATCCCAGGCCACGTAGACAAAGCCCGCCAGCCGCTCCCCGGCATAGGCCCAGATGTGGCACAGGCTACGCTCCAATTCCGGCCAGCTATCCCGCTCCACGTGCCGGGGCCAGGAGAGCCGGTAGAGTTCGTTGAGCGCAAGGCTGTCGATGGGTGGGCTTCGCAAAAATTCGATGCTATCCACTGGTTGCTCCTCAAAGGGCGTCTTCGTATCCCAACTGCTTGCGCATCGAAACTTGTGGTCCGGCTGTACCGTTCAGAATATCGCCCGTTGGCTGAAATCCGCGGCGGGCATAGAATGGCGCTCCGGTCAGGCTGGCGTGTAGTTTCAACTCCGCAATGCCCTGGGCGCGGCCATACGCTTCCAGTTGCTGCAACAGCGCCGATCCAATCCCCCGTCCCTGCTGTTCGGGCAGGACAAAGAATGTGACAACTTCATCCTCTTCCAGACCGGCTGTGGCGACGAGTTGGCCGTTTGCCTCGGCGACCAGGCAGGTGCGGGTCCGGTTGATCTGTTCTACTTTGGCGGGGGAGAAATAGTCAATCAGCGGTTGAAGCTGCTCCAGGGGATAATCGACGCTGTTGGAGACGCGCATTGTCCTGCGAATGATCTCTGACACCGCATCTGCATCTGCTGAACGATAGGGCCGGATATGCAATCCCTCTTGCGCTCTCCGACTTTCCCACTCTGCCCGGCTGATCGCATACTCCACATCCTCCCCCGGCCACACTTCCGCGGATTGGGTATAGGAAGTGTCGGACGCCCCGATCTCCTCGGCGCTGTAACGAAACGAACGGATATAGCGCATCCCCAACTTCTCCATCACCCGGCGGGAGGCCCTATTCTCCTCGTAGGTGGTGGCAGTCACCCGCTCCACCCCCCATTCGCCAAAACCCCGGCGGATGAGCGCTGCCCCGCCTTCGGTGGCATAGCCTTTGCCCCAGGCCATCCGGTGCAGGCGGTAGCCCAGCGCCACTTCACCCGGATTGTCATCCGTAGGCCGAAAGACGAACCAGCCCACAAATTCGCCTGTGGCTTTTTCCTCCGCGGCCCAGAAGCCGAAGCCGGGAGCGGCGTCGTCGTAGCGCAGAAAGCCAGGCAGAATCTGTTGCTCCACAATCTCTCTGGGCGTGGGCGTGCCGCCGTTGATGTAGCGCATCACCGCCGGGTCGTTGTCCAGGGCGAAGATGTGTTCGGCGTCGCTTGCAGTGAAACGGCGCAGGATCAGTCGTTCGGTTGCCAGCAGAATATGCATTACTCCGTACCAGCGAGGAACGAACGCATGTGGGTTAGTTCCTCGGCCAGACCGGTGAAACGTGAAACGTGAGGTGTCGTCACATACTCTCACGTTTCACGTCTTCACGTTTCCTCACGCAAATCGTGGCTGCGCCACCTTACGCATTACGACTCTTCCGCAAAGTGGCGCAGGACCCGCAGAGCGCGCAGGGTATTCCAGCGGCTGGGACCGCCGGTCTTCTCCATCTCGAAATGGACCTGTCCCGCATGGCGCGCCTGCACCGGCCATGTGCCGTCTTTGCGCCGCTTGCCCAGCAGATGGTCCAACGCGGGCTGCATGCGCGGGTCATAGGCAATCCCCGCGGACTGGAAATAGTCGAGACAGCGCAGAATGTCGTAGCGCCAACGGCCCGGATAGGAGAGCATCAGAAAACGGCGGTCGATGACTTCGCCCGTGTGGTCTGAGCGGAAAAGCTGGTGGACAAGGATAAATTCCCGACAGGCCGCGGCGATGGCCTCCAACTCGGCCAGGCGATAGGTGTAGCCGTTGCGGGCATACTCCCGGATGCCTTCCAACATCGAAAGGGTCGTGTGCAGGGAACTGTGAACTGCACCAGATCGGTTCAGGCGACAGTTGAAGCCCCCGTCGGCCATCTGCTGGCTGATGACAAAATCCACAATCGAATGGAGGGCTGCTTCGGCAACCCCAAAGTAGCAGGCGTAGTTGAGAAACATCCCATTGACGCAGACATCGCTCTGGCCGATTGTCACAGCCGGATTGACGCCCCCGTCGGCGCTGACGTTCTCCTGCAAAATCAATCCGATGGTTTGCCCGGGGATGGGATGCCGGGGGGGGAGAGCCAGATTCTTCAAATCCAGGAGGGTGTAGTGGCTGGAAATCCATTTGGTCTGATAGAATCCCTGCCCCCAGTGGCCGTTTGGCTGACGTTCCCGGAGAAAAGCCAGACCCCAGCCTTCCTCCGCAATGCGTTTCTGCAAGGCGGGGCTGTCCGTCTCCAGCAGGTCGCGCCGGGTCTGATACTGAATGGCGACATCGCCCTCAAGTAGCCAGTGAATGATCTGTTGCGTCTCCATTCATTCCCTCCTCGTATATCTCATCGTAACTGCGCACCCCCAGCGGAGTCGCTCCGGAAGATTGGGAAGTTATTCTTTGACGACTCCGTAGAGCAGAAAGGGCCCTATCTCGTCCTCACACGCTTTTTCAAAGGCCATCCCCATCTTTTCCGCCACCCGGGCCGACGCCAGATTCCCGTCGTCGATCAGACAGACCAGCCGGGTCAGACCCAAACTCGCAAAGGCGTAGTCCCGGATGGCGAGGGCTGCTTCGGTCGCCAGCCCCTGCCCCCAGAAGGCTTTGGCGATGGTATAGGCCACCTCCACTTCGTCCACGCCGTCGATCTGCCAGGGCAGCAGGCCGCAACGCCCGATGAACTGGCCGCTGGCTTTATTGTCCAGATCGTCGGGCGTCAGGTGGCGCAGGAGCAGCCGTTCGGTTTCCAGAATGTTCATTCGTCTACTCCGAAAAGGGCGTTGATGGGATGGACCGGGCCGTGGCCTGGGTAGACTTGCCGCGCGCCCTTTTCCCGAAGGAGCTGCCAGCTTGCGGTTGCCGCGTCCGGGTCTTCGGCCACAAAGTAGGCGGGATTGGTCAAATCGCCGGTGAAGACTTCGCCGCTGTCCAGCAGCAGGGAAATGCTGTCGGGGGAGTGGCCGGGGGTGGGCAGAATCTCGCCGGGGATGCCGATTCCAGCCAGGAGCGCCCGGCTCTCGGCGCAGGCGATGACGACATTGCCGTCGGGGCTGATTTCGGTGTAGCTCTCTTCGGGTTTGATGTGCTGCTTCATTTGGGGAATGGCCGCCAACTGCAAGTCCATCACCAGCAGAGGTACGCCCGCGTTCTTCAAATCCTGGGCCGCGCCGGCGTGGTCGATGTGATAGTGGGTCGCCAGCCCGTAGCGGATTTCTGCCAGCGGGATATCCATTCGGCGCAGATTGGCGGCCAATTCGCCGAAGCGCCCCGGCCAGCCCAAATCCACCAGCAGGCGGGATCTGCCCGCGCTGATGACCCAGAAGTGGGTGGAGCGGTAGCCAACATTGACGATTGTGAGTTTGGGCACAGGTACTGTTTTCTTAGGGGTAAGCAAAGTGTACGCAAGACGGAGAAGTAGCCTACCCTGTACTCCCAAGCAACCAGACGACCCCCTGCCGGACCAGCTTTTGATACTCCGCTGCGGCCCAAGTGCCGGCTGTGTGGCCCGGCGCAATGTAGACCACCCGGCCACGACCCTCCTCTTTTGTCCAGACCATCGGATGAACTGCGCCCCGATCTTCTGCGGTCATGTGGACGGTGACATCTGTGCTGGTCTCTTGCATATAGAATTCGTCATGCACTGTGAATGGGCCTACGCCGTCGATGACCGGATGCTGCCGGGCCAGAGGCGTGACGGTAAAATCGAACTGGGGTGGGTGGGAGAGAAAACGGCCACCGAGCAGACCACCCAGGAGCTGGTTGCCTTCCCGCATGACAGTGGCTGCGTGCAGGGCGAGCACTCCGCCTCCGTCCCGCACCCATTTGACCAGCGCCCCGGTCTGGGCAGTGGTCAGGTCCTCGGCCACCACTCCGTCCTTCTGGGCACCGCCCAGACAAGTGTAGAGCGCCACCACATCCACCTCTTCGTCGTGCAGATGCAGCAGTGCATCCCCGTCGTAGGTTGGGGTGATTAAGTGGCTGCTATCCCCGACAATCTCCTGAAATGCGGCGGCAAAACCATCAAAATTGTGATGTACACCACCCAATAGCAAAAGGATTTTTACGCTCATTTCTCTCTCTTTCATTTGAAATGCACCCCGCTGTTCGGTACGGTTGACAGCTCGTCACTACTGCTGGTAGGATTCAACGCTATTGCGTCGCCCACTCTTTGTGGTAATCGCTATAATAGCACAGATGCCTGAATCACCAATTTCTGCCCGCTTTGCACCCGCAGGGCTGGGCGTCCTCCTCACTTCCCTCTGGGACCCCTACCGTCCGGGGCTGCATCTGGCCCCCAATCTGGTCAGCCGCTGGCTGATTGAGCGCAAGCAGGGGTTGCCGCTGGGGGAAAGCACAAAGGACTTTGACCTGTGAACGAAGAATCGACTATCGATCTGACGGTCAGCCTGACAAACATTGCCAGCGATCTGCGCGCCCTGAGCAACGCGGGTATTCATTACACCGAAGACCCCTATCAGATCGAACGCTATCACCGCATCATCGAACTCTCCGCGGCGCTGACCAGCCTGGCCAACGGTCACAGCGCAGCGGAGCTGCGCCAGCTTTTCTTCGCCGATCTCCACTACAAAACCCCCTATGCAGTGGTTGATACGGCGCTCTTTAACGACGCCGACCGCCTTTTGCTCATCCGTCGGGCGGACAACGGCCTGTGGGCCTTGCCCGGCGGTGCGTGTGATGTGGGTGAGCCGCCGGTGGTGGGTGCGGCCCGGGAGGTGTGGGAAGAGACGGGGTATGTGGCGCAAGTGAGCGATTTCATCGGCATTTTTGACAACCGTTTCAACGGTGGCAAGGCTTTCCACCATCTCTACTGCCTGCTCTTTGCCGGGCGGGCCGTGGGCGGAGATCGGCTGATCACACGGGAGACGCTGGACTGTGCCTGGTTTGCCGAGGACGAAATCCCCTGGGCCGCGGTGACGCCCAGCCATCTGACCCGCATCCGCCACGCCTTCGCCTGGCACAAAGAGCCGACAACGCCGGTCTTTTTTGATCGGGTGACCTGGCAGCCCGAAGCAACAAACCAGCACGCGGGCGCTACACGACCAGAATAGTTCCACCGGCACGGATCTGCGCCACGTACACGGAACGCTGAACTGTCTCCCGGACTACCGATGTACTTGACAAAACGTTGATTCCGGCAGCGCTCGATTCTTGCAACGCGTACCCGCTTTTGTCAGGGCCGTGCAGCGGTGGAGTTCGGGATCGTCCTGCGCCGCGCGTAGCTGACCCAACAGTTCGGCGATGGCATCTTCGGGGGATTGTTCGGCCTGGATCGGGATTTCCTGGACGCCACTCTGCGTCTTTTCTTGACTGCGCTTGGCCGATTCCCCGGCTTCGGGCAGCCGAGCCAATGCCAGCAGCCGATTGAACTCGTCTACAAAGCCCTGGACAATGCGGTCCGGGTCGGGCACCCGCTTCTCGTCGGTGATGACGCCGATGGTCACCTCCCCCGCATAGCTGTAGATGCTCAGTCCCATCCCAATGCTGCCCGACTGGGGCACCCAAAAAACCATTGTTTCAAAACGTTTGCCCGCAAAGTAGAGCTTCTGCTGGGGGCCAGGCACATTTGTCAACACCGCGCTGGCTTTGGACGCGAAATAGCGGGAGATGAGGGTTGCCAGTTCGCCGGGGGTGCGCCCCACTCCGGAAAGAATCTGATAGGTGATCAGTGCTTCCGGCGAGGCTTTGATGGCATCCATCTCCCGCTTGACGGCAAAGAGTCTGTCCAGCGTGTCGGCCACACCCACAGGCAGGGTCAGGTAGACCAGCGCGAATTTATTGCCCAGCTCCGGTGACGCATCCATACCCCGGATGTTGACGGGAACCATTGCCCGGATCTCTTTGCCGTCGGCCTGTTCACCCCGGGCCAGCAGATAGGCGCGCAGGCTGCCGGTCAGCGCGGCCACCAGCACGTCGTTGACCGTCGCCCCCATCACATTTTTCACCAGCTTCACATCTTCCAGACTGATAGGCTCGGACCAGGCCACCCGCTTGGCAACCCCCAATTCGCCCTGAAAAAGGGTTTTGGTATCCGTGGGCATCAGGGCCAGTTTGGTCAGAACACCCGTCACCTGCCCGGCTATTCGCCCGCCTTCGCCCAACGCCGCCAACCACTGCTCCGGGTTGCCCAGCATTTCCAGCCCGCCCGTCACCAGATCGCCGCCCAATTGCACCGCTGCATTGACCGCCCTTTCTGCGCCTTTGAACAGCGGGCGCAAGGGGTTCCAACTTCGGCTGCGCCGCCGTTTTGGCCCGCCGTCGAATGTGCCGTTGGGTTCTGTGTCGGTGAGGGAGAGCAGCACCTGCACCAGCGCCGCGCCGTCGCCCACGCAGTGATGGATGCGCCCGCAGAGCACATTGCCGCCCAGATAGTTGTCGATGAGGTAGAATTCCCAGAGCGGTCGCGATCTGTCAAGCGGCTGGACGATCAATTCGGCCATCAACGCTTGCAGCGCGGCTTTGTTGCCGGGGCTGGGCAGACCGATGTGGTGGAGATGGGAACGGATGTCGAAGTGGGGATCGGTCTCCCAAAAGGTCCGACCCAGGGGTCCGGTCGTTTCGACGATGCGCTGGCGGAAACGGTCGTAGATAAGCAGCCGCTCTGCCAGCACAGCCAGCACCCGCTCGTATTCCGCCGGCTGGTCGAAGACCCAGAAGCCGTTGATGATTGTGCGGTTGGTGGGGCTGTCCATAATCAGCCAGGAGCGGTCGACGCTGGACATGGGTTCGCGTGAGGGCATGGCTGCCTCCGGGATAGATGGAACGCGGATGAGGCTGAAAGGGCGGATGGGAACACATATCTGAAAGAGAAGGGCGCAGCAGCGCTACGCCCATTCTTCTTTCGCTATAGGATACCGCTTGCGTAGGAGGGGCGCAACTCTCTGGCAGACCGGGCAACGTTCATCCACCTATTTCCTTCCCGAATCCGTAAACGGTCCGCCTCAACAGTGATAATCGCCCCGTTTTGTAGCAAGTGTCCGTGGGAGGCAAGCACTCTTGCGCACATCTCGCCTTGAATCTGCGCCCGGAGATTGACCAGCCGCATAATTCCTGAATGGGGCTGGTTATGCACGATTGCCAGCTCACCGAAATCTTTGTCGAGGGTGACAAGTACCCTGCCGGTACGGTGTGCGTAGGCGAGAATTTCGCTATCGCCTGGGTCTTCTGACCAATCGCCACTCCATTCGGCATCGTGTCCGGCCTGTTCCAAGTCAGCTCGTGCCCCGCCCCAAACACAGGTGTCCAGCAAGACTTTCATGCCAGAACTCTGGGGGTAAGCTCAATGCGTTCGTGCTGGACCAATCGATGGGCGTAAACGAGACAAGCCTGAATGTCCTGGGCTTCCAGCCAGGGATAGCCGGCCAGCAGCACGTCCGCCGTGTCACCCGCAGCCAGCATTCCCAGGATATGTTCCACAGCCAGACGACGCCCGCGAATGATCGGTTTGCCGCCGAAAATCGCTGGATCGACTGTAATTCGTTCGAGGAGATTCTGTTCCTGCATAAACCTGACTCCATTTCTCCATCTGGCAATCTATCACACTCTCCTGGACAGTATACCACAAAGAAAAGTAGAGACACGCGATGGCGTGTCTCTACCAGTCAAGCAAAAATCCGTGCAAATCCGTCTTTTCCGCGCCATCCGCGTTCTATTTTCCTAAAACAATCCCACCACCTGCCCCGTCTCGAAGTCGATGTCCACCTTCTCGGCCGCGGGGCTGCTGGAAAGGCCGGGCATTGTGCGCATCGCGCCCAGCAGAGGATAGATAAAGCCCGCGCCCACGCTGGCCCGCACCTCCCGGATGGGGACGGTGAAGCCCGTCGGCGCGCCCTTCAGCGCCGGGTCGTGGCTCAGGCTCAGGTGGGTCTTCGCCATACAGATGGGCAGTTTGCCAAAGCCCGAAGACTCGTATTGGCGAATCTGCCGTTCGGCCTCGGCCTCGTAGGTGACGCCATCTGCGCCGTAGATGGACGTGGCAATCTTCTCGATTTTGGCTTTGATGGGCTGGTCCAGTTCGTAGAGGAACTGAAAGTCCGTCGGCTCCTCTGCTGCTTCTACTACCGCCTGTGCCAGTTCCACCGCGCCTGCACCGCCGTTGGCCCAGTGGGTAGAGACGGCGCAACGTGCGCCCTCCTCGGCAGCCACCCGCCGGATGGCCTCCACCTCGCTGTCGAAGTCGCTGGAAAAGTGATTGACACAGACCACCGGGCTGACCCCGTGTTGCCGGATATTCTGGATATGCTTGCGCAGATTGGCCGCACCCTCGTACACTTCGTCCGGATTTTCCTTCAGCATCCCAGCCGGCAGGGGGCGGCCTGGAATCACCCGATGGCTGCCGGCGTGGAGTTTGAGCGCCCGCACCGTCGCTACCAGCACAGCCGCATCCGGGCGCAGACCGCTGTAGCGGCATTTGATGTTGAAGAACTTCTCCGCGCCGATGTCCGCGCCAAAACCCGCTTCGGTGAGAAGGTAGTCGGCTGTCTTAATGCCGATGAGATCGGCCAGGATGGAGCTGTTGCCGTGGGCGATGTTGGCAAAGGGGCCGGCGTGGACCAGCGCCGGCGTATTTTCCAGGGTCTGGAAGATGTTGGGCTTGATGGCCTCTTTCATCAGTACAGTCATCGCACCGGCGGCCTGCAACTGCTCGGCGGTGACCGGTTCTTTGTTCTTGCCCGCGGTCATCCCGATTGTAATACGCCCGAAACGCTCCCGCATATCCTTCAGGCTGGTGGTCAGGGCCAGAATCGCCATCACTTCGCTGGCAACGGAAATATCAAAACCGGTGGAACGGGGGCGTCCATCGGCCCGCTCGCCCAGGCCCGAAATGATATTGCGCAGGTCCCGGTCGTTCACGTCCATCACCCGCCGCCAGGTGATGCTGTAAGGGTCGATGTTCAGGCTGTTGCCCTGATAGATGTGGTTGTCGATCATCGCGGCCAGCAGATTGTTGGCCGCGGTCACAGCGTGGATGTCGCCGGTCATGTGCAGGTTGAACTGCTCCATCGGTATCACCTGGCTGTAACCGCCGCCAGCCGCGCCCCCTTTGATGCCAAAGGTTGGCCCCTGGCTGGGCTGGCGGATGGCGATGGTGGCGGTCTTGCCGATGTGGTGCATCCCCTGACCCAGGCCGACGGTCGTCGTCGATTTGCCTTCGCCCAGGGGTGTAGGTGTCACCGCTGTGACCAAAATGTACTTAGCGTTGGGGCGATCTTTCAGCTTTTCCAGCGTTTCCAATCGCACTTTCGCCATATACTTGCCGTAGAATTCAATGTCGTCCCGAGTCAGGCCCATCTTCTCTGCAATCGCTTCTACAGGTTGTAGTGTGGCTGCTTGGGCAATGTCCAGATCGCTGGGGACAGGTGTACTTGGCATAGGGTGTATATTCCTTTGTATGGGGGTGAGGGTGTGATGAAGTAGGTTATTTGAGGTCAGTATAGACGAAAATGGGGAGATAGTACAAAGAAAGAGGAGGGATCGAGGGGATGGCGTAGTGCATAAGATGGCGAAGCCACAATTTGCGTGGGGAAACGTGAAGATGTGAAACGTGAGGGTATGTGACGACACCTCACATTTGACGTTTTAGTTGGTTGACCAACCGACGAACGCTTGTGCGTTAGTTGCAGGTCGTGCCCCACGGCGTAAGGCCAGCGCCGGTTGAGCCGTCTCCTGAGTTTATCGAAGGGACACCGCTCAACCGCCGCTCACTGGCCTGGACTGTGTGCAACTTTGTGGCTTCGCCACCTTATGTAATACGAAATGCGCACTACGCAACCGTCCTTGCCAGCCACATCCCGGCCAGGGCACAGGCCAGCCCGACCAGATTGTTGGCAAAGATGTTGAGCAACGCCTGCCAGTTGCCGCTGTTCTGGGCCAGAGAAAGGCTCTCCACGGCAAAGGAGGAGAAGGTGGTATACGCGCCCAGAAAGCCCACAGCCAGGAGCAGGCGCAGCTCCGGTGTGATGGGGATGCGCTCGCTGGTCAGGCTGACCAGAAAGCCCAGGGCCAGGCTGCCAGTGACATTGACGAAAAACGTGCCGTAGGGAAAGGCCACGCCCAGATGTTTGGCCGCCCAGACGCCGATCCAATAGCGGGCGTTGGCCCCCAGCGCCGCGCCCAGAGAGATGAGGAGGATGCGGTTCACGGGATATGCTCCAACGCGAAGATCCGAATCGTCGATCCCCCCTGCCACGCAGTCGGCGCAAACTCTGCCACCAGCGGCAGCCGGGCCAATTGGTTATAGAACTCCAGTTGGGGCGCGTAGCGCGCCGGGTCTGCCACGAAACGGTTGGAGATTTCGCTGCTCGTCATCACAAAATCAAATTCACCGGAGAGATAGAAATCGAAAGGGCGTTCCGGAAGGAAAGGTTGAGAGACAACCACAAAGGATGTGTTTTGCAGAGGGGCCGTATAGAGTTCCCCGATCACACGGCTGTGGGCTGGGAGATTCTCTTCGATCCAGTGCCGGGCTTCGATGCGCGTGCTTGTGCTGCCTAATTTGATGACCGTCTTTCCCGTCAGGAACGCCGGTTGCGCCAACGCCGCAACGCCCAGCAAGAGTGCAAACGCCATATATCGGCCAGGCGCAAAGCGTCCGGCCAGCAAGCCAGCCGCTTCGTCTACCCCATAGGCCGCCAGTAGAGCCAGGACTGGCGAAATCTGGATGGTCCAGCGCTTCCAGTGCAGGGCGGGAACGCTGATAAGTGCCACGTAGACCAGCAGAAATCCCGCCAAAACCACAACCCGCCACTGACGCCGCCAGAAAGCCCACCCAATCGCCAACAGCAACGCGGCCATCTGCACCCCGTAGATGGATTGGGGAATGGCCTTTGTCAAATACCAGTAGGCCCGCTCCAGATAGCTCTTGCCGTCCGCGCCGATATGCACGCTGCGCGCCTCTATCAGCAGATTCTGCCAGGCAGTGGCAAAGTCGAGAAAAAAGAAGGGCGAACTCAGCGCAAAGACGAGGACAGAGAGCAGCCCACCCAGAAGAAAACCGCGCAGTGCCCCGGGGAATTGCCCCTGCTTTCGCCAGACCGGGATCTGTATGGCAAAGAGAGCGAGATAGACCGCATAGATGGGGAGCATCAGATAGCGGCTGGAAAGCGCCAGCCCAATGGATACCCCGGCCAGCGCAAAATGGCGCGGGCGCGGCTCATCCGCGGCCAGAAGCCCATACCAGAGCGACAGGGCCACAAAAAACATGGCCGACGTATCCGTGCGTACAACAGTTGTATACCAGGCCAGGCTGGGATAGAAGATCAAAAAAAGAGCGGCGAGCAGACCGATCCGCTCGCCCCACATTCGTCTGCCCAGCGCAAAGGTCAGTGCAATTGTCAGCAGGCCATAGGCAATGGTGAGCAGACGACCGGTTATGTAATAGGGGGTTATCTGGGCTGCAAAATGTTCGGCCAGACGGGGATCAGCGCGAAACAGGCTGCCGTCTTGGGTGGCTGCAAACCAGAGATGGTAGAAGCCCGCCAAGGGATAGATGGTTGTTGAGCCGGGATTGCCAAACCAGTGGGGGTTCGGATCGCCTGTGGCAGCCATATGAATGGCGCGTTCTACAAAGATCGGCTCGTCGATGAACGGTTCGTAGGGAAGGTCACGCTGGATGCCCCACAGAAAGACAGCCCATCCGAGCAATAGAATCCCAAGCAGGAACAGACGGCTGTTTTGTCGCTTCATAGGGGGAGAAAGATGGATTGGTGTGTCGTAAACCAAAGCAGATCACAGCGTCGGCTATACCGGCATTGTGCGTCCTGTGTATGCGCGCCCCGCCCGGGCTGTATCTTCCTGCCCGCCGCTGATAACCAGCGCGCCTTCGTCGATGACTTTGGCAATTGTGGCCGGGGTGGCCCCTTCCAGAAAGGCGACGCCGTTGGCGTGGCAAGCCGCACGCACCCGTTGGCGCACCTCTTCCATCGCCGCAGGCAGGGGGACAGGCCGCTTGCGATAGCCCATAGACATACTCAGGTCGCCCGGCCCCATTTCGGCAAAACCGATGCCCGGCACGCTCAAAATCTCCTCGATATGGGGCAGGGCCGCCACCGATTCGATCTTCAGCCCTAACAGCAATTCCCCCTGGGGGTTCAGCGGCCAGGGATCGGCCTTGGCCAGATACTCGTCCCGATCCATTCCCCAGACCCCGGCGGCGGTTGGCTCGGAACCCACACCCCGGCGGCCTTCCCCCACCCCCTCGCCGACGCCGATGCGGTTGATCGGGTAGCGGCAGGCCTCTACAAAGGCCCGCACAGCTTCGGCCGACTCGGCCTGACAGAGCAGAATGCCATGCACGCCCCGGGCCAAAATTTGGCGGAACTGCCAGGCATTATAGCGGACCATCTCGCCAGTCGTCCCTTCCACCGGCGCTTCGACAATCACCGTAGGCGTCCGGTGGCCGCTGGGGGTGGGCCCGCCGTCGATCAGCCCCTGCACATAGGCGGCCAGGCCGGTCATATCAAAACAGCCGTGCTCCATCCCCACATTAATATAGTCGGCCCAGGTACGCGCGTCCTGCTTGCCCTGTTTGTGGGTCAGCACATGGCCCGTGTGTCCGCCTGTGTAGTAAATCGGCTGTTCCATCTCCAGCAGTTCGATGGCCCGGTTGAGTCGTCGCATTGGGGGTCTCCTGTTAGAATAGTCCGGAGTCCGGAGTCCGGAGTCCGGAGTCCAGAGTCCAGAGTCGCTTGTTTCCATTGCTCTGCGTGGGAATACTCTGTGGATCGACTCCTCCCCCACTGTGGGGGAGGTTGGGAGGGGGTGAGCCGTTACCTGTTGAGCCACCCCACCCTACCCCTCCCCATTTCAGGGAGGGAACGGGATCGACTCCTCCCCCAAAGTGGGGGAGGCTGGGAGGGGGTGAGCCGTTATCATCCCCCGTTGTCGCCTTACTGATCGCCCAGACAGACGCCAATATCTCGGGCCGTCTTAATCCAGTCGTGGTCCAGAGGAACAGTCTTGCGTTTGCCCACCACCTCTTCCAGGGGCACAGGCTGCATATCGTTGCCTTTGGCAGCCACCATTACCCCAAAAACTCCCTGATGGATCAACCCGGCGCAGGCTGTGCCCAGGCGGGTTGCCAGCAGCCGGTCCGCCGCCGAGGGTGTACCGCCCCGTTGCACATGGCCCAGAATCGTGACGCGGGAGACCAGCCCGGTGAGCTGTTCCAATTGGCGGGAGAGGGCGAGGGTCTTGTCCTGCAAAACCAGTTCCACCCCGGCCAGTTTGACTGTGGCTCGTTCCCGATCTTCTTCATTCTCTGCCTTCTTCACCTTCTTTTTCGCCTTCTTCAGATGTTTCCGATCCTGGGTGGAGAAGGCCCCTTCCGACACAGCCACAATGCTAAAACTGCTGCCTCGCCGCCGCCGCCGGTTAATGGCATCGGCCACGATCTCCACATCGTAGTCGATCTCCGGCAGCAGAATGACATCGGCCCCCCCGGCAATCCCCGCGCCCAGGGCCAGCCAGCCCGCGTTGTGACCCATAATCTCCACCACAATAATCCGGTGATGGCTGTGGGCGGTGCTGTGCAGCCGGTCTATGGCTTCGGTGGCAATGCCCAGGGCCGTGTCAAAGCCGAAGGTCATATCCGTCATAGCCACGTCGTTGTCGATGGTCTTGGGGAGGGTGATGACATTCAGCCCGTGCTGGTGCAGGTGATAGGCATTCTTCTGGGTTCCGCCGCCGCCCAGACAGACCAGCGCGTCCAGGCTGTGGCGGTTATAGGTGTCCACAATGACTTCTGTCATATCCATTGTCTGGCTGCCCACGGGCATCTGGTGGGGCTTGTCCCGGCTGGTGCCCAGAATTGTGCCGCCCAGAGTCAGAATACCGGATAGCTCGCCCCCGCTCAGGCGAACCGTGCGATCCTGCACCAGCCCCCGAAAGCCATCCCGGAAACCAATCACCTGCATACCATACGCGCCCAGCGCGGCCTTGCCCACCCCGCGAATGGCCGCATTCAGGCCCGGGCTGTCGCCCCCTGCGGTCAGAATCCCCACATATTGAGACATAGACTGATCCTTTGCGTTAAGGCCGATGAGGGTGTCGCCCCATTTTCTGTGGGGTCTGTCAGTGTAGTTGGCAAAGAGGGAAGTGTCAAAAGGGCGAATTGTCCAGTCGATGCGTAACAACCGGGCAGCGAAAATTCTCTCCTGCCACTTCCACGAAAAGCTCCCCATCGCTGCGCGTGACGGAGAGCTTCGCCCGCCGTTCGATTCGCCCCGCCAGGGCTGACACAAAGCGGGGGTCCAGACTGTAGATGGCTATCTCCCCCGCCCGGTGGATTTTCTTGCCGGATAGTTGGCCCAGGAGTTGGGTCGCGTCCCGGTGGGTATAGACCGCCACCCGCTCGGCTGTTCGGCTACCCCTGTGCAGGTGGGGGGCGTCAGGCAACCCCACATCGATCCAGGCCAGCATCCGCCCGGTCAGGTCGTGAACCCAGACGGCTGGCTCATCCCCCGCGGCCACCCCCTGGGTAAAGCTGATCCCCTCGGCGTATTCCAGGCAATAGGCCAGCAAGCGCATCAGAAAGTAATCCGCGCTCTCCGAGGGTTCTTTCGCCATACGCAGCTCCAGGCCGACGTAGACGTTACGGTCCACATCGGCCAGTTCTACGGTCAGGTTGTGGAGGGTTGCGTTGAGGGCCAAGCAGACTACTCCGCCCAGCGATTATCGGGTCGCCAGAAGCCCAGTTTGGGATCGTTCCATTCCTCCGTCGGCTCAAAAAGACCGGGCCGGCGCAGATTGGCCTCAATCGCTTCCAGATTCAGGTCCACACCCAGGCCGGGTCTTTCCGGCACATTCACATAACCGTCGGCCATATAGTCCCCGGGCAGACCTGTAACCAGCGACTCCCAGAAAGGCATATCCAGG
Source organism: Caldilineaceae bacterium (assembly GCA_023384455.1). Lineage (GTDB taxonomy): Bacteria > Chloroflexota > Anaerolineae > Caldilineales > Caldilineaceae > JACQGT01. Next base: position 46,164 of record JAHDWH010000007.1, read on the forward strand.
CCGTGATGCTCCAGGGCTATAAAGCTGGGGATGGCCGCCGAGCAGTGGACCGCGGCCATAAAAGCAATCGGCGAACCCGCGAAGTGCATAGCTGTTGGCAGTCCGTAGCGCTCGCCATAATCGGCGATCTTTTTCGTCTCCAGCATCCCGCCGCTGGTCAGCAGGTCCGGGTGCAGAATGTCCACGGCCCGCTTCTCGATAAACTCCCGGAAGCCGTCCCACAGGAAGAGTTCCTCGCCGGCCGCGGTGGGGGTGCGCAGGGCGTCGGTCACCTGCTTGTGGCCGTCCACATCGTACCAGGGCATAGGGTCTTCGATCCAGGCCAGGTGATAAGGCTCAAAAGCCTCACCGATGCGGATCATCTCTTTGGCCGTCATCAGCCCGTGGCCGAAGTGATCCGTGCAGAGGGAGATGTCGTTGCCCACCGCCTGGCGGATAGCAGATACCACCTCCACCGCTCGGGCGATGCCCCGGTCGGTCAGATTTGCGCCCGGTCCTGTGCCCGGTGCGCGCCAACGCCTGCCCAGGGGGAACTCCCCTCTGGTTGCCTGGCCCACCAGCCCGCCTTCGGTTGATTCGAAAAGATGGGGGCGAATGTCGAATTTGATAAATGTCAGCCCCAGGGCCTTGCGTCCGGCCAGGGCCTGGCGATAGCCTTCGGGGGTGGGATTCTCCGGCGCGGGGGTGTCGGCGTAGAGACGCACTTTGTCCCGATATTTGCCGCCCAGGAACTGGTAGCAGGGCACGCCATAGACTTTGCCCACCAGATCCCACAGGGCGATCTCAATGCCGGAGACGCCGCCCCCTTCCCGTCCCCAATTGCCAAAGCGTTTGATGTGGCGGAAGATCATATCCACATTGCAGGGGTTCTGACCCACAAGGATATTTTTGAACTGGAGCGCGTTCTCCCGGTGGCCCGCGTCCCGCACTTCGCCCAGGCCATAGACGCCCTGATTGGTGTCGATGCGGATGATGGGATAGTCATAGATGCTGGCTACGGTTGCCGTACGGATGTCTGTAATGCGCAGATCGGAAGGGCTGGAATGGGTATTTACCCGGTCGAATGCCTCTTCCATCTGCTGTGAATCGTTGGTTTGGGATGACATTTTGTGTCCTTTCGGGGGGAAATGGTGATGGCCTTATGCGCTACGCAGCCGCTCCAGCACATTCTGCACTTTCGCCAACTGAATCGCCACATTTGAATACTCGTTCTGCGCGCTGTGATGCTCTACGCTGTAGTAGCCGCCGTAGCCCACATCCCACAGGCTCTTGAGTTTGGCCTCCAGATCGCCTTCGCAGATGTTCCAGGCGATGTGGGTGTGGCTGACCCAGGGTGCCACCAGCCGGTCGGCCTCGTCGATCTCCTCTGGTGTGCCCGTCCAGCCGCCCAGATGACAGGAGACCCCAAAACCCGGATGGTCTACCGCCTCATAGACCGCTTTCAGATTCTCCCATTTGCGCTCCGGCCCCCAGTGGTTTTCAATCCCCATCTGAAAGCCGTTGTCATAGGCAAATTGCGCGTAGTCACGATAACGCTGGACGATAAAGTCGAACTCCTCCGGGGTCCAGCTTTCGTTGCGGCTGCCCGCGTCGATGCGCACAAAGCGGGCGTTCAGCTTTGCCGCGGCGCGCAGGAATGTCCAGGCCCGTTCGCTGTTGCGCGCCCGCACCGCCTCGTCCGCGTCCCAGACGTGGGCCTGGTCCACACAGAGATCAGCCAGCTCCAATTCCCGGCTGACCAGCCCTTCCTTCACTTTGTCCAGATAGTCGTCCTCTGTGCTGGGGAAGAAGCCGCTCCAAATATCGGCGGCGTTCAGGTGATAGCGGTACTTGCAGCTTTCCAGATAGCCGAAAAGGTCCATCTGGCCTGCGTTGAGCAGCCCGCGAAATGAGTAGGAGAGAATGGAGATTTTCATTGGTGGGGTGTTCCTCTGGATGATTGTGTGATACTGGGGATGATAGGCAGTTGCGATGCTTGACGATATCCCTCAATTACTTTTGGGGCGGGTCAAATGTTTTACGTCAATCAAATCTTGGGGTCGGCCAGAGGCCAACTTGGCAGTGATGAGGTCTCCACGGGAAATAAAGCGCACCGGCAGATCGTCAAAGTCAATTTCAACGCTGCGTTCCCACGCTTCCGAAAATTCAATGCCAGGTATCCCCATCAAAATGTCGATCCGCGCCGGGGGAACTCCCATTTGATAGAAATATCCGTCTTCGGCAAAATCGTCTTCGGTCATACCAGCCAACGGAGCGCCAAATTCGCGCAGTGCACGATAGACGGCAGCGGCGTTGGCTGGGTCTGTGCTGATCCACAGGTCCAGGTCTTTTGTGAAGCGCGGCTCGGCGTGCTGGATGACAGCATAACCGCCGATTACCATATACTTAACGTTGTTGGCGCGCAAAAGTCTCAACAGATCGCTGAAGTCTGAGTTGACGAACATCGATCCCCCTTACTTTGGCATAATGAATGACCAACTCCCAGGCAGCGTCAAAGCGAGCCGCAGGGGGTTGCGCCTGCCAGAACTCAATATCGAAGGAGCGATCCAAATCTTCGATTTTTCCTCTACGTTCCACAAAGCCAGTTCTCATTTCATCTCCAGAAGATCGTCCCGATTCGCCACTGGAAAAGCCCTGTCATTATAGCACACTCATTTCGCCGTCGAAGTGCTTAGGTCGGCCACCCATTCCACAGTGCCCAGCCCTATCGACGGATGCAAACATTCATTCTGCTAGAGAAAATCCGTGTTCTATTTTATTCGTGTATACAACCCATTTGCCACTCAAGCGACGGCTGCCGCCAGCTTGCGCATCTCCACGTCTGCATAGAGCCGTTGGCCCGCGGCCGCGTTCGTGGCCGCCTGGGCCGGGGATTTGGCACCGGGAATCGTCACCGAGACCGCCGGGTGGCTGGCCGTGTAGCGGATGGCCGCGGCCACCATCTCCGGCCCAGGCGGGACGATCTTCGCCAGCTTCTCCACCTGGGCCACCTGCTCCAGGAACTTTGTCCGGGCCGGGCCTTCCTCGTTCCAACCGGCGCGAACGGTGTCGTCGAATGTCGATTCCTTCGTGTAGCCACCGGAAAGTAAGCCCTTTGCCAGGGGGCCCCGCACCATTACACCGATGCCGTGCTCCTGACAGTAGGGGAGGAAGGCGGCTTCCGGGGCGCGGTTGAGCAGAGAATAGTCCACTTGCACCACACTGCAAGTGCCGTTGACGTTGAACTTTTTCAGCACGTCCAGGCTGTTGGTGGAAATCCCATAGGCCCGCAAACAGCCTTCCTTCCTCAACGCCTCGAAGCCCTCCAGATAGACCGTCGGGTCCTGCACATCCCCCTCGTGGCAGAGAATTACATCCACCCAGTCTGTGCGCAGGCGGCCCAGAATGGCGTGACCGCTGACCCGGATAGAGTCCACGCCGGTCTTGGGAATCTCCCCGCCTGTGCGCTTGCCCCAGTTGCCGATTTTGCTGACGATGACCACATTGTGGCGAATGCTCGCCAGGGCACGGCCCAGACGCATCTCCGACAGGCCGTTGGGGATGCCGTAGGATTCTGCCGTGTCGAAGAGGGTCATCCCCGCCTCATACGCGGCGCGGATGGTAGCCCCAGCCGTAGCGTCGTCGATTTCGCCCCACTGGTTGCCGATATTCCACGTACCCAGGCCGACCACCGAAACGGGCCAGCCCAGCTTGCCGAATTGTTTGCGTAGCATTGAGAGTTCTCCTTTTGAATAGGGTGAATAGGACACGGATATTCACGGATGGGATGGATTTACACGGATTTAACTCTGTAGGGGTGGGCCTCCGTGCCCGTCCGCTGTGCCTGCCGGTCGTTTTCGCGGCAGAATACGCAGCGCAGCTTTCCGCCGGTCAACCGGAATGATCCACAGATTGCACAGATTTATCCGTGTGAATCCGTGTCAATCCGTGTTCGTTTTTTCAGTGCAGCGTGTAGACCCCACCCGCCTCACACACCAACTCGACAACCTGCTCCGCCCCAATTCGCACCCGGCAAACCCCATCCCGCGCCGCCCGGATGACCACCTAATGTTATGGGATTACAGGTGTTATCAAACAAATATCACCGATTTTTGCTTGTGTACCTATTGGAAAATACGCAACAACCCCCTGATTTGCATCCCACGGATAGGCGGGACCTCCTCGATAGAGAATATTTCCTCCAATCTTAATGATATCCTGCATAGTAAGTTCTTTGCCCTCCTGATGTATCACTCCAGCTATAATAGAGTCTGGGGGTATGCGTATCGGAGTAGTGGTCGTATCGATAAATAAACCTTTCTGCACGGCTCTATCACATACAATCGAAACTTTTTGCCAAAAGTCAGCTCCGGAGGGCGGGCACTTGAAATCAATCCCTTCTCGTCCGCATGGAGAAAAATTCCTGAAGATATTTTCAATCTCGGTAAGTGTCATTTTTTCTACAGGCTTTTGCACGCTTGTGGAGAGACTCAATGGTGGGACGGATTGAATTGGGCTTGAAGTTGTCGTAAGCTGACGCACTTCGACTAGTAAGTTTTGACCTTCCGGTTTTAATTGGAGTATTTCGTAACCCGGAGAGAAATGGACCTCCGCAATCTTCCCAGGGCCACTTAAAGGGTAAATCGTGTCTTGGCCGTCTTGCCGTACAGTAAGAGTATTCTTTACATTGAAATACTCAGATGGATTTGTGTAAAGTCCTACTGAAAATATGCCAATCGGTGTGACCACCGAGGAAGTTGTCGACACGCTGATGACTCCTTTGGTATCAACCGAAACTTTTACAGGAATCAAAGGCGGCTGATATCCGAGTGTGACACCGCTATTATCTGCAACTGGACTTGAACAAGCGGCTAACAGGATAGACAACAACGAAAAAGCCAAGAACGATCTGAACGTGTACATTTTCGCTGCCATATTGTGCCTCCAACTTCTAACGTAGATTTTGCCTCAAAACACGAAACCAATCTATCGATCGCTCAATCTGAAAGCGTATAGCTCGCCCCGGATCGGATGTTGAACACAGCAATACCTTCTGCATCTGTCGAAGCAATGACAATCCCCTCGCTGCGAGTTGAAATATTAGCCCCCACCCGCACCCGGCAGACCCCTTCCCGCGCCGCCCGGATGACTGCTTCGTGTAGTCTCCCCTCCCGCCACGCAATATCTACCGTATACCCACCCCGGGCCCGCAGACCCGTCACCGCCCCGTTCGGCCAGTCCGACGGCAGCGCGGGGAGCAGGTGCAGCTCCCCATTGTGGCTTTGCAGCAGCATCTCCGCAATCCCCGCGGTGACGCCGAAGTTGCCGTCGATCTGAAAGGGGGGATGGGCGTCAAAGAGATTGGGGTAGACCCCGCCACCGACTGCGCTTGTCTTCGCCCCCGGTGTCACCGGGCGTAGCAGCAGCCGGATCATCCGATAGGCGTGATCCCCGTCCTCAAAGCGTGCCCAGAAAAGCGTCTTCCAGCCAATCGACCAGCCCGTGGCCTCGTCCCCCCGCAACTCCAACGAGCGCATAGCCGCCCGCCACAGTTCCGGTGTCCCCCGCCGCGAAATCTGCCGCCCCGGATGCAGCCCGTAGAGATGGGAGACGTGGCGGTGATGGTCCTCCGGGTCGTCCCAATCCTCGCTCCACTCCTGCAACTGGCCCAGGCGACCGATGCGATAGGGCAGCAGCCGGGATTGAGCGTCGGCGATCTCCGCCTGCAATTCGTCGTCTACCCCCAGCACTTCTCCGGCTTCCAGGCAGTTGGCGAAGAGGTCTCGGATCATCGCCATATCCCCGGTGGGGCTGATGCTTACCGCCGCGGTCTGTCCATCTGCCGTCGTAAAAGTATTCTCCGGTGACGTGCCCGGCGCGGTGACCAGAAGACCGTCTGGTCCCTCCACCAGCCAGTCCAGGCAGAAACGGGCGGCCTCCCGCATCACCGGAAAAGCAATTTCGTGTAGCCATCGTAAATCCCTACCAAAGGCAAAATGCTCCCACAGGTGCTGGCTCAACCACGCGCCACCCAGCGGCCACATAGCCCACTGGGGATTGCCCCCGCCGTAGTTGCCCACCGGCGCGGCGTGCCGCCACAGATCCCCGTTGTGATGGGTGGTCCAGCCCCGGCAGCCGTAATTGGCCGCCGCAACCGCCGCCCCGGTCACGCTGCTCTCCGCCACATAGCCCAGCAGGGGGGCGTGGCACTCGGCCAGATTCGTCACCTCCGCCGGCCAGTAGTTCATCTCCACATTGATATTCAGCGTATAGTTGCTGCTCCACGGCGGCTGCATATGGGGGTTCCAGATGCCCTGCAAATTGGCCGGCTGTGTGCCGGGCCGGGAGCTGGCGATGAGCAGATAGCGCCCGTACTGAAAGAGGAGTTCAATGAGTTGGGGGTCGTCCTGTTCGCCAAAACGGGCGACTCGCTGCTCGGTGGATTGATTCATTGCGTCCGTCGTGCCCAAATCCAGCGATACCCGGCGGAAAAGTGCCTGGTGATCGGCGATATGCCGGGCGCGCAATTCCTCATACGGGCGGGCGAGGGCGGCTGCCAGCACAGGCAAAATGCGGCTGGACGGGTCTACGCCTTCGTGTCCCGGATGTTTGTCGAAGCCGTTGAAGCTGGTAGCCGCGGCCAGAAAAAGGGTGACGCTCTGCGCGCCGCTCACCCGAATCTCCCCGTCTGGCGTTGACTCCACGCGGCCACCCACAGCCGTCAGGCGCAAATGAGCCTCGGCCCGCATCCCCTCGCCATAGCGAACCGGATCGGCCCCGCTGTGATAGGGCGGGTCCACATGTACGGGCACATCGCAGCGCATCACCAGCCCGCCATCCTCCGCGGCCACCGTATGCCGCAGTGGACTATCCAACCCCACCACAAAATTGAGGGCACCTGCCCGGTCCGCGGTCAGCCGCACCACCAGCACCTGATCCGGAAAGCTCACAAAAGCCTCCCGTCGGTGGGCCGTCGCCTCTTTCGTGTAGTCAACAAAAGCAACCGCGCTATCCAAATCTAACTCACGCCTATACCTCACCACTCTCTGGGATTCGCCATCCGTCGTCTCCCCAAACCGCAGCCGCAAATCCCCCAGCGGCAGATATGACTGGCTATACGGCCCCTGCATCTCTTTGCACAGTTCGTTGGCTGCCGCGTACTCCCCGGCAAAGAGCAGGCGGCGCACCTCTGGCAGCACATCCTTTGCGCCAGGATTTGTCGTATCCTTTGGCAAGCCAGACCAGAGGGTATCCTCATTCAGCGCGATGCGTTCCTCATCCACTCCGCCAAAGATCATCGCACCCAACCGGCCATTGCCGATGGGCAACGCTTCTTCCCACGCGCCAGCAGGGGAGGGGTAGCGGAGGCTGAGAGGGTGGGGATTAGTCATTGGGGGGGCTCCGTGGGCAAGATTAATATTCCGTAGTTGTGTTTGCTGTTCTCTGCGTCTCTGCGGGAGACTTTTGTGGCTTCGCCACCTTATTCCGTACCAGCGCAATATCTAACGCGGATGCGTTAGTTGCGGGTCGTGCCCTGCGGCGCTCACTGGTTCCGATCTGCACCACCTGTGGCTTCGCCGCCTTATGGTTTTAGTAGCACCTTCGACACATTTCCTGGTGCATCGATCAGCCGGTCGAACCACGCGCCGCCGTCGCCCAACGGCGCTTCCACAATCCAGGGGTCCAGCCCCATCTCGCCCCGGGCCAGCACACCCAATGCCTGGGCAAAATTGGCCGGACTATAGGCAAAGCTGCCTTTGACGACGATCTCCCGGCGGATAATATCGGCGGCGGGCATTTCGCTCACCTCTTCGTGTAGCCCACTGAGGATGACAGTCCCGGTCGGCTGCACCGCGGCCACACATTGACGCCGTGTCACAGCCGAACCCACCGCATCCACGGCCAGTGCTGCGCCGTCACCCGTGGCCGCTTTTACCGCCTGCACCACATCAGTCTGGCGAGGGGCCAGGGGAATACCGCCCAACGCCGCACCCATCGCCAGCCGTTCGCCGTCCAGATCGGCGATAAAGACCTGCTGCGCCCCCTTTAGCCGGAGCGACTGCAAGGCCAGCAGACCGATTGGCCCTGCGCCGATAATCAGACAGACCTGCCCCGCCACATCTCCGGCCAGTTCGCCGATGCGCAGCCCACAGGCGGTCGGTTCGGTCAGGCTGCCCGTGCGCAGGGACATACCCGCGGGCAGGCGGGAAACTGTTTTTGCGGGGACTGCCACATATTCTGCGTAGGCACCGGGGCGGTGGGCGCCCACCAGCCGCCGGCTGGGGCAGAGATGATCCAGTCCCCGTCTTTGCCATACGCTGTCAGCCGTACAGTAGAGCGGGTTGACTGTCACCCACGCGCCTCTTTTCAGGGCTGGGTTCGCGCCTTCCGCCTCTGCGCCCATCTCTGTAATCTCGCCAGAAAATTCGTGGCCCATCACCAGCGGAGGAACCCGTAACGCATTGTGGCCCAAATAGCCGCTCAGTTCGGACCCGCAGATGCCGCCGTAGGCCACCCGAATCAGCACTTCGTCCGGAGCGACGGCAGGCATAGGCGTCTCGCGCAGAATCATCGAGCGGGGCGCTTCCCAAACCAGTGACTTCATCGGTTAACTCCTTGTGTGGCGATACGAGAGCGTGGAAAGTGGGGACGATAGGTCTTGCTCTCCCTATTGTAGACGGGAGTGGGAAGAAGGGCAATCCCGGTGGTAACCGTTCAGCCTGTCAAAAGCGAACGCAGTGGAAACGTGAAGACGTGAGATCACCTGGCGGCACTTCACGTTTCACGTTTCACACCTCTGCCGTCCGCAACTGTTCTGCCAGGTCGATGAAATCTTTTGCCATCCAATCGAACGTCTCCTCCGGCCAGGGTTTGGGATTGTGCGGCCCGTATTCGTTCGGGCGGTGGACGTAGGCTGTGGGCATTCCCACCGCGGCCGCGGCGTGGAGATCGCCCTCGTGCGCGGCCACCATCAACACCTGCGCCGGGGGCAGATCGAGCAGGCGGCAGGCGGTGAGATAGGCTTGCGGATCCGGTTTGTAGTGGTGGGCCAGCTCCGCCGAGAGAATGCAGTCCCAGGGCAGCCCGGCATTCTTTGCCATATTCGTCAGCAGCGAAACATTGCCGTTGGAGAGGGTGGCGATGACATAACGCTGCTTGAGCCGGGTCAACCCCTCCACCGCATCGGGCCAGGGGCGCAGCCGATGCCAGACCCGGTTCAGGTGGGCCAGCTTCTCCTCGTCCAGCCCGGTCAGGCCGAAGTCGGGCAGCAGGCTGTCCAGAATCATTCGGTGCAGATCGTCGATGCGGGTCCAGCCCAGTTCGCCGGAGCGCACCCGGGCCATGGCCGGTTGATAGCCCGCCCGCCAGACGTCGGCAAAGGCAGCCCAGTCCATATCGTTCTCCCAACCTTTGCCCTCGGCGATAATCGATCCCCGCCAGTCCACAACCGTGCCGAAGACGTCAAAGGTCAAGGCACGGATGGTAGACGTCAACTGTGCCATATGCTATACTTCCTTTCAATCAAAGAGACCGAAGCGCCGGATTGCACTGCCTGGAGAACGATATGAGCATAGCACTGCTTGAAAGACAAAGCCCCAGCACAACCGCCCCCCTTAGCCAAAACGGTGTACAGCCTCTCCAACCAGGAGACCGGTTGACCCGCGCCGAGTTTGAGCGCCGCTACGCAGCCCATCCTGAGATTGCCAAAGCCGAACTGATTGAAGGGATTGTCTATATGCCATCGCCAGTACGTCATACTCTGCATGGAACTCCCCAACTCCTGTTGGCTGGATGGGCTGCTGTCTATCTTGCCTCCACGCCTGGCGTCGATGGTGGCGATAATTCGACTCTGCGCCTGGATTTGGAAAACGAGCCTCAGCCCGATGTCTTGCTGCGCCTTTCTCCCAAACTGGGCGGACGCTCCTTTGTTGCCCAAGACGGCTATTTGGAGGGCGTGCCTGAGTTGATTGTAGAGATTTCTGCCAGCACGGCCAGCTACGATATGAACCAGAAGCGTCACGTATACGCCCGCAATGGCGTGCCGGAATATATCGTCTATCTGAGCTATGACCGGCGTGTAGTCTGGTATGTGTTGGGCGACGAAGGCTATACAGAACTCCCGGCGGGCGAAGACGGCATTCTGCGCAGTTCCATCTTTTCCGGTCTGTGGCTCGATCCCCAGGCGCTGCTCAACAACGATATGGCCCGGGTGCTGGCCGTCCTGCAAGAGGGGCTGGCTTCACCCGAACATCAAACGTTTGTCGAGCGCCTGGCTCAGTCTGCCTGATCCTGCAACAGCGAGGCGTAAAAGCGTTAGTTGGTCGGCCAACCAACTGAGACGTGAAACGTGAGGTGTCGTCACAGACCCTCACGTCTCACGTCTTCACGTTTCTGTACGCAAATCGTGGCTCTGCCACCTCATGTCTTTCCGCCGGGCTGTACTAGCCCACAATCCGCCCGATCTGCTCTGCCACCTGCGCCGCTTCATCCACTCTCAGCGCCCCCATCACATAGTCGCAGCGCCATTCCCCGCCCCCAGCCAGCTCTTTGACGTACCCCTTCGCCTTCTCGGCTGTGTAGCCCTCCGGCTCGGCAGTGGCGGGCAGATTGATGCCCGCCGCGTCCTGGTCCGGTGTGCGGCAGATCCAGCGCACGCCCACGGGTAGCTGCTCCGGGCGGTGGCGGATGTAGTCCGCGCTGCCGTCCGGGTGGAGTTGGAGTGTATGCGCCCAGCCCTCCCCGTCGGCCAGATAGTCAATGCCAAAGACGATCTCCGGGTCGAAGGCGAGACCGGGGGTCAGTTGGTGATGCAGCGCGGGATTCTCGCCCAGTGCGTTGAGGAAATCCATATAGACGGGGTTGGGCTTTACGTGGCTGGGGATGCTGCGCCGCACCCGTACAGTTTGCGGTGACACCTCCGCGCTGTAGAGCAGGCGGCTGTTGTCCACCGGGCGGAAGTTGGCGTGGGCCAGATACATATATTCCATCGGCGTCTGTTTCAGGTTGCGGCAGACCAGGCTGACGTGGATGAGGGAGGAATCGGCATAAAGCTTGACCAGCGGCTCGGCTGTGTAGTTGTAGCTAAAGGCGACCGTATGCCGGTAGCGCCCGCCCAGGCCGATGTACGGACCATTCTCATCCTCCCCCAGCACAAGCCAGGCGGTCTGATAGGCGGCGTTGGGCAGTTCGCCGTGGAGCGGATGGCTGTCGCTGGCCGTGGGCACACCCATCGCCGTAAAGCCGCAGTGGATCAGAAAACCGCCGTAGGTTTTCAGGTAATCGGTGGTAGCCTGGGGTTCGTCGAACATCGAGCGCATTGTCAGGTTGCGCCCGCCAAAATGGGCCGACCAGATTTGCTGGCCCTGGAAAGGGAGTGTTACCAATTCGCCCAGGCTGTTGCCCAGGCGCAGGGCGGCCACACCGCTTGCATAGCGAAAGACCGAGGCCGTAAACGGGCCGCTCTCTACCAGCACGCGCTCGTTGGCAGCAAAAAACTCCGGTCGCAGATGGATTGTACTTTCAGCCATTGGGTACTCCGCAGGAGGGGGAAGAATAACAGTCTTTCGATCCTACCAGCATTTGCCACTTTGCGCCAATGAAAAACGGGGGCGGTACACATTCACCGCCCCCGTTTTTACTTACTGCCTATTGCGTATTGCGTATTGCGTATTTGTAACTGTACGGCCATCAGATCAGTGAGCGCCGGTTGAGTAGCCGAGTCTTCGAGGCGTATCGAAACCA
>JAHDWH010000313.1 GCA_023384455.1 Caldilineaceae bacterium
TTCACGTTTCACGTCTTCACGTTTCACGTCTTCACCTTTCACGTCTTCACCTTTCCGCACGCAAATCGTAGCTCCACCAGTCTCGCTTCACAACCCCACAATCCAGCGCTGCCAGGGCGCGGCTTCCCAGCGCAGCCCCAGCGCCTCGAAGCTTTCCCGGCTGGTGGCCAGGTGTTCGCTGCTGAAGGTGCGCACCCGCAGACAGCCCTCCCGCTTGCCCACATATTCGGGCATGGCCGCCACCAGTTGTTGCTCGGTTTCCGTCCCCCACAGGAAGGGTTCCAGGGCCAGAAGCAGGCGCAACTCTTCCTTCCAATTGAATTGCTGGATGATACCCACCGGCTCGCCATCCTCTTCCACCAGATAGATTTTGGAGGCGCGCAGGGTGGACTCGTGGAGGGTGCAGATGACCTCCACCTGCTCTGCAAGGGAGAGGCCCTGGGCTTCTCTCCCTTCGGGATCTTCCTCAATCGGCTCTGCGACCGGTTCTTCACCTTCCTCGTCACCGTTCGGCAGGTCGTAATCCATACGCACAAATTCGGCCAGCCGCCCGCCAAAGCGCAAAGCAATCTGGGGTTTGATGGCAATGCCCGCTGGCAGTTGAGCGCTCTCTGCCAGGGGAAGGGTCGTGCGCATTTGGCCGCTCTGATAGTCGGCCAGCCAGAAGCCCATCTCCGTCAACAGCGCGCCAATCCGGGCATCCTCGCTGTTCTGCATCCCGAAATAGGCCAGGGGAATGTCGCCCCGTTTCTCTGTGTGGTCCAGGGCGGCTTCGATCAGATCGCCCAGAATGTCGATTCCCTCCTCATCCGCGGGTTCGGTTACAGCCCAGTCAAAAGTCCCGGCTGTATCGCCTTCGAATTGCAGGACCAGGTAACCGACCACCTCGTCATCCTTTACAGCGACGAATGTTTCCATCTGGTTACGCAACATTCGGGGACCCACCAGATAGCGGAAGGCCAAGCGCTGCCACCAGCTTTTACCCAGGGATCCAACGCTGGACGGATCGCTGGAAATGCCATTCAGCATCAACTCCAGGATGATTCCAATCTGCTTTTTGCTTGCTCGTCCGATTGTGTAGTTCATTTCCAATGTTCCAATGCCTGTCGGACGCACTCCCGTTCACCGGCAAAGGTCAGCCTTTCCAGTGCTTCTTGGGGAGTGGTCCAGAGAACGCCGTCAACTTCAAAACTCAGGTCCGACAATTCGCCGCCCACCACCCGCAGCAGATAAAAATCCACCTGCTTATGGACAGTCTCCGGCACAATGCGCTGGTAGGTGTCGGTGTAGGAGTAGTAAACCGTGCGCAGAAAAAGCTCCACAACCGTCTGCAACCCCGTCTCCTCCTCCACCTCGCGCACAGCTGCCTGTACAGCATCTTCCCCCGCCTCCAACCTGCCTTTGGGCAATTGCCAGCGGCTGCCCCGGGTCGTGGTAATCAGCGCCACCTGGACAGCCTGGCTACAATCCCCCTTCGACTCCAACAGCCGGTAGGCCACGCCACCCGCGGAATGACTGCGGCGGGATGTGCGCCGGCTGGCACGAGTGGTGAAGGGTAAGGGTTGGCCGGGTCCTGGCGGCCGGGATGAATAGGTCATTTTTTGCGTAACTGCTCACCCCCACCCAACCTCCCCCACAGTGGGGGAGGAGTCGATCCACTTCCCTCTCTGGAATGGGGGGGGGGTAGGGTGGGGTGGCTGAACAGATGCCCAATGGGGGGCGCGCCGGTCTGCCGCACAACGCCATCGAAATCCACAGCATACCAGAGCGGGGTCATAGCCACCCCCGCCGCCGAAAGAGTTGAATCATCAGCCCGGCCACGGAGAGGAAAGCCAGCCAGACCAGGGGATAGGCCCAGGGCCAACCCAATTCGGGCATAAACCGAAAGTTCATCCCGTACACCCCGGCCAGAAAACTGAGAGGCAGAAAAATTGTGGAGATAATCGTCAGAACTTTGATGATCTCATTCATACGGTTGTTGGAAAGGGCCATATAAATTTCAATCGTACTGCGGGCCAGCTCGCGCATACTCTCCACCAGCCCCACCATTCGGGTCAGGTGGTCGTAGATGTCGGCAAAATAGGGCCGGGCGGTGGCCGGGATAAGGCTGTAATCGGTCTGGGAGAGCCGGTGCATCAGGTCGCGCTGGGGCTGCAACACCCGTGTCAGACGCAGCGCACTGCTCTGGGCCGTGAGCAGATCGTCCAGCAGACTCTCTTTGGAAATACGCTGCCCTGAGCCTGTCGAAGGGTCGCCCTTCTGAAAAATGATGTCGCCCAGCCGCTCCAGTTCCGCCTCAAAATTATCCAGCAGCCGGGTGATGCGGTCCACCTGGGCTTCCAGAATTTCGTAGAGCAGCAAAGCCGCCCCCCGGCTGATCCCCTCCCGGTTGTGGTATTCCCGCTCGGCCAGCAGCCCGGTGATGGAGCTCATCTCCCGTTCGTGGATGGTGATGAGAAAGTTGGGGCCAAGAAAGATGTCCAGCTCACTGCTGATCAGATGGACCAGTTCAGCGCCGGGATAGATACTGTGAATGACGATGTACAGATAGCGCCGGTAATCGTTGATTTTGGGCAACAGAACGCTGTGCGCGGCATCCTCCACGGCCAGGGGATGGAAATTAAAGACCTTCTCCAGAATCTCCTGGTTTTCGTCTGGGGTTGGGTCTTCCATATCCACCCAGACAACCGCGTTGGCATCCCGGACGGCCGACGCTAATTGGGCAACAGGCAGGTCGTACACCAGCGCACCGCTGGTGTGACGATAGAGAATGCGGATCATTGGGTTGCTCGGACCGGCAGGGGCAGGGTGAAACAGCTTTCCCCTATCATATCACAGAGGCGCAGGAAGGAGTGCATCCCCGCTACTTTCTACGTAACTGCTCACCCCCACCCAACCTCCCCCACTTTGGGGGAGGAGTCGCTCCACTTCCCTCCCTGGGGGTAGGCTGGGGTGGCTGAACAGGTATCTTCCTACGTGCATAGCCAATGCCGACCAGTAGAAAGAGCAGACTGCCAGCAAAGGCCAGACCTGCTACGCCAAAGAGCGCATAGCGGAAGAGATTGGCCCTGCTGCGGGGGATCAGCCGGGGTTGAAATTCGTCCACCCGCACCGCCATTTCTTCGCCCTCTTCCCCATCGGCCAGGGCTATCTGCACACCGGTTTCGTCCATCGCCGGAGCATCCGCTGGGGGGCTATCCGCAGCTTCCTGCGGGGGAAGGGTGGGCGTCACCTCCGGCTCGCTGAACTGCTGAAGGAGTGGCTGGGGCTGTGATTCCGGCGTAGGCGTCTCGGTCGGCAGCTCCTGATTCTGATCAGGCTGGGGGTCGCCGCCCTCGGGCAGCGCTGAAGTCGGTGGTCGAATATCCGGCGTAGAGGTGGGCGTGACAGTAAAGGTGGGCGAGGGCGTATCGGTATACGGCGCGGGGGTATCGGTGGGTATGGGTGTATAAGTTGCCGTGGGCAGAGGCGTCGGAATATCCGTGGGCAGGGGTGTGGGTGTCCAGGTCGGTGTGGGCGTGTGGGTAGCCGTGGGTGTCCAGGTCGGCGTGGGCGTGCGGGTGGCCGTGCCGGTGGATGTAGGAAAGATGACCGGGGTGAGGGTGGGGGTGGCTGTGGCTGTGGGCTGGGTGCGCCGGGGATCACAGATATCCGGGTCGGCGGCTGCGCCCGCGGGTGGGCTGTCTGCCAACTCACTGTAGAGCAGGGCGCCGCTGCGGCTGACCACATCCAGACGATAGATATAGGCCTTTGTCGTCTGGATGCCGCTGTCGGTTGTGGTGTAGCGCAGGGTTGTCTGGATGGTTGCCACGGCAGGCGGCGGAATGGAGGGCTGTAGCTGGCTGTTTTCCACAAAGCTCCCCCGCACATTGTCCCCCCGAACCTCGGCCCGGAAGAGTCTAAACTCGGCCACATCATCGACGGTGGACATACGCCAGGCCAACAGCAATCCGTTGTCCGTCTGTGCCCCGGCTTTGAAGCAGAGCAGTTGATTGGGGCCAGGTGTGTGGGTCGGCGTGGGGGTGGGGGTAAAGGTCGGTGTCAGCGTCGGCGTCGGCGTCAATGTCGGCGTGGGCAGGGGGGAAGATGTCTGGGAGGGCAGGGGCGATTGGGTCTGCTGCGGCCCAGGCTGCCGGGCGGCGGCCAGTGTGTCGTGGCTGGAAAAGAGCGCGGCCGTCAACAGCAGCGCAGCCAGCGCCAGGCCCACCAATCCTATCTGTCTTGCCCACACTCCGCTTATACCGCGCAAAAGGCTCTCCATCAATTTCCCAAATGTAGGTCGGACTGTTAGTCCGACGGGCCTGCAACGTCCCTGGTCGGACTGACAGTCCGACCTACGGTCGTCGACGTGGCTGTGGGAAGAGGTGCCGTTGTCCAGCGCCAGACCAGGCCATAGCTGGCCCGCACAAATCCCCCCGGCTCGGCCAGAGAACCCAGCCCCATCCCCAGCACAGCATCCGCGGGGTTGCCGTCGTTGGGGCTGGCGTTGTAAAAGGGGGCCGGCACCCCCAGAGAAAAGTTCGCCGCGTACTCCTCACCCGGTTTGGCTTCGGTGATGATGGAGGCTTCGCCCCCCTCCCAATAGAGACGCACAGAGAGTCCCACCTGCCGTTGTCCATTGGCGTCCAGTGCATCGACCAAAATATGCTGGCGGTTGCCAGACTCCTGCTCATCATACCACCTGGCCCGCACCAGCTTCCAATAACTCTGGCCCGGCGCAACCGCCGCGCTCTGTAGCGTGGCGCCCCGTTGGGTCAGGCGCGGGTCCCAATCCACATCCGGTGTGCTGGTGGCGGTGGGCGTGGGCGTGGGCGAAGGTGTCCCCGTCGGGGTAGGCGTGGTGGTGGGTGTAGGGGAAGCCGTCGGCGTCGGGGTCCCGGTTGCCCCATTGGGCGGCGTGGGCGTGAGTGTGGCTGTCGGGCTGGCCGTTGGCGTGGGCGTGGCGGATGGCGTGGGGGTCGGCGTCGCTGTGCCCCCCCCGGCAATTGTCCATTGCCAGGTCAGCCCGTAGCTGGTATGAATGGAGTGAAAGGGCTGCTCAATCGAGCCAAGACCCATCCCCCACACTTCATCCGCTGGATTGTTGTCGTGAGGCTTGGCTCCATAGGCCGGGGCCACCGATTGCATTGGGAAGTCAGCGGCGTAGGGTTCTCCCGGCTTCTCCTGGGTAAAGGCGATGACCTCGCCCGCATCCCAATAGAAACGGAAAGGGAGATTGACAACCCGATTTCCCTGGGAGTCGAGAGCATCGACAAAAATGTTCACTCTGCCCCCAGCCTCCTGCTCATCAAACCAGAGGGCCTTTACCAGCCGCCAGTAGCCATTCCCCGGCGACACAACGGCAGGCCGCAACTCCGCGCCCCGCTGATCGAGCCGGGGGTCCCACTCCCGGACCGGTTCGGGGGGGGGAGTGGCCGTGGGAGTGGCTGTGGGTGTGGCCGTGGGTGTGGCCGTGGGTGTGGCAATGGGCTGGGCCACCGGGCCGAGGACAACCGGCAGAAAGAGCGCGCTGTCAGCCGTGCCGCTCACCGGCTGGGCAGGATGGATCGTCCATTCTGTCCGAGAGGGGTAGGGTGAGTGGGCGGCCAAGAGTGGCTGGGGCGATCTTTGGGTCTCCATCCCCATCCAGAGGCCAATCAAAAGGAGCATAGCCAGGCCAAAGCCCCCTATGCTCCTTTGTTGAAAAACAGAACGCGGTTCAAACCAATGCGAGTGGACAAGAAAGTCTGCAATTGCTACCTGAAGTTGCCGCCCTATACTATCCAGAGTCAGAGACAGAAACCCAATCCGTATCCACCTGTCCAATCGGATCAATCCGCGTTCCCTTCTTGCTGTTAGTAAGCGTCAAGCAATAAGTTACCGGTCTGATTCCGGGAATCGTCTCTGCGAAACGCCTGCGTTATTGCTTGACGCTTACTTAGGGCTTGTCAAAGAATAACTTCCCGTTTTGGTGCGTCGCA
>JAHDWH010000314.1 GCA_023384455.1 Caldilineaceae bacterium
GATCCACTTCCCTCCCTGGAATGGGGAGGGGTAGGCTGGGGTGGCTGAACAGTTATCTGAAAAGTAAATAATGCGTCCTGTCTTCCCCTCGGGCCGCATCTGTGTCTGTATGCGTCGGTGTAGCGAACGGAAGCGGGAGGCGTTGTGATCAATCTCTTTAATCGGCTGGTGGCGGTGGTGGTCTGGCTTGGCCTGCTGGTTGGGATTATCTATTTGGCTGTGGCTCCGGCCCGGCTGCTGGGGGATGTGGCCGCCCGGATGGGGGTCTTTGCCGGGCAGTTGGGTGTCTGGCAGACCGAGAGCGCCACCAACTTTCTCATCGGCCAAATCGCCGTGGGGTTGGCCGGGCTGCTGCTCTTTGGCACACTGCTCTGGGTGGAGCTTTGGCCCCGACGACGGCGCGGGGTGCGGGTGCTCACCAGCGAAGGCGGTTCGGTGGAGTTGGATACCCAAAGTATTGCCCGCCGCCTGGTCTGGCATCTGGACCAACTAGCCGAGGTAATTACCGTCATCCCGGAAGTAAAGGCCCGGGGCAGCGCGGTGGATATTCAGTTGGAGATCGAGACCGCGCCGGAGATCGATGTGCCGATGAAGACCGATGAGGTGGTGGAAGTGACCCGGGATATTATCGAGCAGGATATGGGGCTGAAACTGGGCAAGCTGGATGTGCGGATGCGTCACGCTCCCTTTGACGAGGAGTGGGCAGCCTAGACCGTGGAAAATCGACAATCCGCCGTCCTATTGGAAACAGCCCGGCACCTGTGGGGGCTGTTTCGCTCTTTCCTGGCGTATCTCTGGTTTGGATCGGCCCAGCCAGCAGCCGCGACACCCCCTGCTACAGCGGTCAGCCACTCTGCTCCCCCATCGAGGAATCTCATTGTGCCACCCAGCGAATCCCACCTGTCACCCTCCCCGCATTTGAACGGCCAGGGACCGCTGTCTGCCTCGGCAAACGCGGAAGCGCTGCCGGTTGAGGCGACTGCCGGGGAGAATCCGGCCAGGGGGGAAAGAGCAGTGACTGACGAAACAGAGACGGGGGCGGCAACTCTTTTTGAGACAGAGGAGGCAAAAACCCCTCTTCCGCTGCTCTCCACCCTGGAAAGTCTGCTCTTTGTGGCAGACGAACCCGTAGAACCCGCCCGGCTGGCCCAGGCGTTGCGCTCTTCCCTGGCAGAGGTAACCGTCGGGTTGCAGCAACTGCGGGCGGAATACGAGCGGCACAACCGGGGCGTGCGTTTGCAGGAGCGCAACGGCAAAGTCCAGTTGGTCACCAACCCCGCCGGGGCCCAGGCGGTGGAGGATTTTCTGAGCCTGGACCTGACCACTCGGCTGAGCGGCCCCGCCCTGGAGACGCTGGCGATTATCGCCTATCGCCAACCGGTCACCCGGGCGCAGATCGAAGCTGTGCGGGGGGTGGACTGTTCCGGGATGGTGCGCAAGCTGGAGCAGCAGGGGCTGGTAGAGGAGGTGGGCCGGTTGGAGACGCCGGGCCGCCCCATTCTGTACGGTGTCACGGATCAATTCCTGCAACACTTCGGGATGACCCGGCTGGACGAGCTGCCGGTACTGCCCACGCTGGATGCAGACTCTCTGGCCGCGGTGGTGGCGCTGGCAGAGGAATAGGGCGTAAGGCAAATCGTGGCTGCGCGACCTTATCTCTTACCTCTATAACCCCTCTTTCGTCTCCCCGATCAGATGCTGCACCACCGCCTTCAAATCCCCGTCGTTGGCGTCGAAGACCCGTAACTGGCGGTCGGCGCTGGTGCCCACTTCCAGCATTCGGAAGACCGGCTCGATCTCCTTCCCAATCCCCAATTCGTCGATCTCCTCACCCAGCAGTTCCAGCATCTCCCGGATGAGGGCACGGGCGGGCAACTCTGTCTTCTTGCCAAAGTCGATGAGCTTGCCGTCCAGCCCGTAGCGGGCGGCGCGCCATTTGTTTTCGGTGATCAGATCCCGGCGGTAGACCCGGAAGGTGATGTTGCGTTGGCGCAGCTTCCAGTGCCAGAGGACAATCGCCTGGCAGAGCGCGGCGATGGCGATGGCCTCGTCCACCCGGGTGCAGATATCGCAGGTGCGAAATTCCAGGGTGGGGTAGAGGTGATGGGGGCGCACATCCCACCAGATTTTGCTCGAATCGGGCATACAGCCGGTGTTGACCAGCGTGCGGATCAGCCCCTCGTATTCGGCCCGGTTGCGGTAGACATCGGGGATGCCGCTGCGGGGAAAGTCCTCGAAGATGACCGCCCGGTAGCTCTTCAGCCCGGTCTTGCGGCCCGCCCAGAAGGGGCTGCTGGTGCTGAGTGCCAGCAGATGGGGCAGCATATAGCGCACCACATTCATCGTGTCGATGGCAAAATCCGGGTCATCCAGGCCGATGTGGATGTGCATCCCAAAGATGAGCAGACGCTGGGCCAATACCTGCATCTCCTCCAGCACCCCCCGGTAGCGGGGAAAGGGCGTCACCTGCTGGTCGGCCCAGCGGCTGAAGGGATGGGTGGCCGCGGCTACAATCGCCAGCCCTTTGTCCTCGGCCAGTTGGCAGATAAACTGGCGCTGGCGCAGCAGTTCCTCTTTGGCCTGGGCGGGCGTCTCGCAGACGGGCGTGCCCATCTCCACCATCGACTGGTGTAGCTCCGGTTTGATCTCCCGCTCCACCATCATCATTTTGCCGTTTTCGATGAATTGGGTGATGAACGAGCGCAGTTCGCCGCTCTCCGGGTCAACCACCTGATACTCTTCTTCGATGCCAATCGTCAGGCTGGGGCGTTTCATACCAGGCTCTCCGTTTCTGCAATCAGATCATCCACCACCGCGTTCAGACTCTCGCCGCTCTGCCGCCAGACAGCCAACTGGCGGTCTGTGCT
This sequence comes from Caldilineaceae bacterium, assembly GCA_023384455.1. Taxonomy (GTDB): domain Bacteria; phylum Chloroflexota; class Anaerolineae; order Caldilineales; family Caldilineaceae; genus JACQGT01. The sequence continues at coordinate 2,868 of JAHDWH010000314.1, forward strand.
GCTGCCCCGCTCCAGCATTGTGTGGATGTGTTCGATCTCGGCCCGGCTGTTGAGCCGGTCCATTATCGGCTCCACCCGCTCTACCACTTCCCGCAGCAGGGATTTGACCGGCACTTCCTGCTCAATCCCAAAGTCGAGCAATTTGCCCTGCAAGCCGTAGCGCACGGCCCGCCATTTGTTCTCGGCGATCAGCGTGCGGTCGTAGAGGCGAAAGGACATATTGCGCATGCGCAGGTCCACCATCCACGCCACCACCGCCTGGATCAGCGCGGTGACGGCCAGGGTATCTTCCACGCTGGGCAACACATCGCAGATGCGGATTTCCAGGGTGGGGAAGCGGTGGTGGGGGCGGATGTCCCACCAGATTTGGCCCGGCCCCTGGATGCTGTTGGTGCGGATGAGGGTGTCTACGTAGCTGTCGTAGTCGGCGTAGCTGTCAAATTCGTTGGGAATGCCCGTGCGGGGCAGGGCGTCCAGCAGCACAGCCCGATAGCTCTTTAGACCCGTGTCTTTGCCCAGCCAGAAGGGGCTGCTGTTGGCCAGGCTGAGGATGTGAGGCAGCAGATAGCGCATCCCATTCATCACATCCACCGAAAGCTCCCGGTCTTCGATGCCGATATGGACGTGCATCCCAAAGGCGAGCAGGCGGCGGGCGATAATCTGTGTGTCCTCGATCAGCGCGCGGTAGCGGGAGAGACCGGGCTGGCGGCCTTCCCGGGCCCAGTGGCTGAAGGGGTGGGTGCCCGCGGCCACAATCCTAAAACCTTCCCGGCTGGCCTGTTCCAGCAGCGTCGAGCGGATACGCACCAACTCCGTGCGCGCCTCTTTGATGTCGGCGCAGACGGGCGTGCCCACTTCGATAGAGTCGCTGTCGATACGCTGGGCAAACTCCAACTCCGGCTGCTTCTCCCGGATGAGCATCTGCTCCGCACCCATCGACTGGGTGGCGTAGCCCAACAGCTCCCGGCTCTGGGGATCGATGAACTGGTACTCTTCTTCGATGCCGATGTTCAGGGAGGGGGGCGAATGGTAGGGCATAGACAGGTTCTCCTGGGATTGGGGATCGGGGAACAGGGACTGGGGACTGGGAATGCCGTCGCTCCCAGTCCCCAGTCCCCAATCCCCGTTCACTTTTTTTCAACTACATACACTGGCACAATCGACCCGCCGCCCGCAGTCACATTCAAAAGGGTGACACTGCTCAGGCGGGTGAGGCAGCCGGTCACGTCCTGGCCGTGGAAGAGGAAGGGGTCGCAGTCCACCAGCCGCTGGGAGATGACGAGGCTGCCGTCGCCGCCCATTGTGGGGAAGTCTTCGTAGGCGATGACCGCCCGCTCCTGGACAATCGACGGCTGTTGGATGGCGTCGTAGAGCGCGGTGTCCCAGGCCGTCTGATCCGTCTCCCAGCCGATGATGACGCCCTTGCCGCCGTATTCGTCGTTGGGTTTCAACACCAGATGCTCCCGGTTGTGGCTGGCCCAGGGCAGCAGGTCGATGGAGTGGCCGTGCTGGTCCAGGGTCGTGCGCTCCTCCACCAGCCGGGTCCAGGGGACGTGGGCCTGAATCACCGCCCGTTCCTCCGCTGTGAGCAGATGGGCGTTGCGCTCGTCCCCGGCAATGGCGAAGCTGGCCTTTTTGTGCAGCAGTTTGCAGGTGAAGGGGTTCATCACACAAATTTTACCCGCTTCTAAGGCGTGGACAATCGGGTGGTTCAGCCCGTATTTTTGCAGCAGTTCGGTGATCAGCACCCGCTTGTAGACGAAATCTACCGGCGTGCCGTCGGCGTAGAAGACCCCATCCCGGAACTCCACTTCGTCCGGACTGCAAATGACGGCTGCGATGCCGTGGCTGGCGAAGTACTCTACAAAAAGATGAAATTCGCTGGTGGTGGGGACGCCGGGCCAGTCCACAATGGCGATGTCGGGGAGCTTGTCCCGGTTGCCCCGCCATTCGTAATAGATTTTCAGAATAGCGTCCAGCGCGGCGGAACGGCTGTGGAGCAGACGCATATTGTAGCGCTCGCCCATGGCCTGCATCACCGGCAGTTCGTCGAAGAGATCGCCCAGCACATCCTGATAGGCCATAGAGGCCGGGCTTTCGCCGTTGAATTCGATGAAATTGAGGGTGCGGCTGCCGTCCGGGTTGCGGGCGTAGAAGCTGTCCAGCCGGGCCGTGGGGATGGGCGTGCCGTAGCCGTGCTCCACATTGACCAGATACTCCTCGTCCGGGGTGAGCCGGGCCTGCTTGCGTAGCTCCGGGTCCGCCTGCATCAGCCGCCCCAGCCGGTCGAAGGCGCGCAGCACAACCGTCGTGCGCTCCTTCAGGTATGCCCATTCGCTGGGCGTGTACATCAGCGGGCGCAGGACAGTACAGAGAGGGCGCTCACCGAAGAAGAGTTTGCGTTCCCGCAGACCGGGGACAAGCGCGTTCCAACTGTCCTGGGCCATGCCGGGCTGGTGGAGCAGGTCGTGGTAGTGGTGGATGATAGGAAGGGATGATTGCATGGCAGAAACTGTCCTCTATTTTCCTGGTATGCTGCGTTGTAACTGCTCACCCCCACCCAATCTTCCCCACTGTGGGGGAGGAGTCGAGCCACTTCTCTCCCTGGAATGGGGAGGGGTAGGGTGGGGTGGCTGAACAGGTACGCTGCGTTGTGGGTCGCACATCCATTGTAAAGCTATTTTGGTCCATTGCTAAATTACAGACAGACATACGCTGGTTTCACGAAAGGAAACATCAGGCTCTTTGCGTATTGTAGATACAATTTTATATTCGTAATATTAGATTAAGTCTTATTTTTGCTTGTCGTGATAAAAGATCGCAGAATCGCTATCGTTGACAATTTATCACAACTCCAATTTATCACAACTCCTTATGACACGCTGTTCAATACTTAATCCGTACCAGCGAGGAACTAACGCACAAGCGTTAGTCGGTCGGTCAACCAGTTGAAACGGGAAACGTGGGGTGCCGTCACGTGATCTCACGTCTCCGCACGCAAATCGTGGCTTCGCCACCTTATGGACTCGTCAAGAAATAAGTTCCATCCGGTGCGTCGCACTGTCCACGAAATG
>JAHDWH010000315.1 GCA_023384455.1 Caldilineaceae bacterium
CAGTTCCCGCCAATCCCCAGTCTCTCAGGGCACAATCACTTACTCTATCACACCCGATCCCCGCAGTCAAATCCCCGCCCTTCTGGAATTCTCTACTCTCTGCGTCTCTCTGTGCAATCCGCACATGACTGCTCTCTCCCATTCCTATTGTACCCCGCCCAAACATACTCCCACTCAGACGGACTAGTACTATACCACCCTTTGCTTGCCCCGTCAAATTCAAAATCCCCCGATTTCTTCTCAGTTCGCGTCATTCCCTCCTATTCGGAGCGAATATGGTTGCTTTGACGTTCTTTCGGGGTCAGGCTATAATCTTATCAACCCCAATCTCACATTCCTTGCGCAATGTGACATCGCATTTTGTTTCTACAATTCTCAACAATTTGAGGTATGCAATGGTTACTCTCGAAGGAACCTATTCCTTTGATGCCCCCCAGGATGTGGTCTGGGCCGCCGTCCAGGACCCACACGTACTTTCCCAGGTGTTGCCCGGCTGCGAGCGGCTGGAGCAGGTGGGCGAGAACGAATACGAAGGCGAAATCAACATCCGCATCGGCCCGGTGCAGGGCAACTTTGCGGGCACGGTGCGCCTGAGCGACATCCAGCCGCCCAACAGCTACAAACTGGAGTTGGAGGGGCAGGGACGCCCCGGTTATGTAAAGGGCGCGGGGGATCTGCGGCTGGAAAGCAGGGATAACGGCAAAACGATTCTATCTTATACGGGCGAAGCCCAACTGAGCGGGCGCATTGCCAGCGTCGGCCAGCGGTTGATGGATAGCTCGGCCCGCTCCATTACCCGCCAGGGGCTGGATTCGTTGGACAAGCAGATTCAGGCCCGGCTGCAACCCGCCCCTACCCCTGCGGCCACCCCTGCCATCAGTATACCCGCAGCCAAACCCGTCTCCCCGGCCCCCGCGTTGCCGCCCCCTTCCACCGCCGAAGTCGGGCTAAATGTAGCCAAAGATGTGGCGACCGATCTGCTGGCCGACTTTGAAAAGCAATACAGCCCACGGGACGTAGCCATTCTTCTGGCCGCCTTCGCCGCGATTGTCTGGATGTGGCGGATGCTCTTTGAGAAAGGCGGAAAGTAGCAGCCTGGGAGCGCCGCCATCCCTGGCGGCAGGGATAGCGGCGCTCCCAATGGCAAATTACCCTTGCGAGTTCCACACGTAGTGGGTGATGCAAATATCAGTTCACACACCACGCACTACGCAATTTTTACCCATCCCCGTCTGTTCATTTCATCTCACCACAGGAGAGACCCATGGGCATTCCAATTCAATTGGCAGTAAATGGCAAAAAAGTGGCAAAGGAGGTGGAGCCGCGCCTGTTGCTCGTCCACCTGCTGCGGGACGAACTGGGGCTGACTGGCACGAAAATCGGCTGCGACACCAGTCAGTGCGGCGCGTGCATTGTCCTGCTGGACGGGATGGCGGTCAAATCCTGCACGCTGCTGGCGGTGCAGGCCGACGGCGGCAAGCTGACGACAATTGAGGGCGTCGCCGATGACAAGTACCATCCGGTGCAGCAGGCTTTCTGGGACAGCCACGGCCTGCAATGCGGCTATTGCACGCCGGGGATGATTATTTCGGTGGTGGACCTGCTGGATCAGAACCCCAACCCCTCCGAGGCGGAGATTCGCCACGGCATCGAGGGCAATCTCTGCCGCTGCACGGGCTATCACAATATCGTGAAGGCTGTGCAGACAGCGGCCGCGGTGATGAGCGCATAAGAAGTATTGCGTATTCCGTTTTGTACCCATTGAAACGTAAAACGTGAGAAAGGCCGTCCAACCTCACGCATCACGCATCAGCTAAACGTTTTGGGTTGTCAGGTACGTTATCTGTGCACTACTCCCAAGGAGAAACCTTTTATGGCTCAAACAAACGGCTCCAATATACTCGGTTCTGCCATCAAACGCCGGGAAGACCCGGCCCTCATCACCGGCAAGGCCCGCTACACCGACGATCTGCGCCTGCCGGGAATGGTCTACGCCACGATTTTGCGCAGCCCCTATGCCCACGCCACCATCAAAAATATCGACACCAGTGCAGCCGCGGCTATACCCGGTGTGCTGGGCGTCTACACCGCGGCGGATATTGTGGCGAGCGGCATCCCCGGCGGCGTGCCTGTGGGCTGGCTGCTGCCCGGTTTACAGACGCCCGAACATTTTATGCTGGCGAAAGATACGGTCCGCTATGTGGGCGACGGCGTGGCGCTGGTGGTGGCGGAGAATCGCTACACCGCCCACGACGCCCTGGAAGCGATTGTCGTCGATTATTCGCCCCAGACCGCGGCGGTGAATCTGGCCGCAGCGGTCAAACCCGGCGCGGGCCTGGTCCACGCGGCCGCGCCCAATAACATCGCCTTTGACTGGGATATCGGCGACAAGGCCAAGACCGACGCCGCCTTTGCCAACGCCGCCCACATCGCCCATCTGGAGATCGTCAACAACCGGCTCATCCCCAACGCGATGGAGCCTCGGGCTGCCCTGGCTGATTACAATGTAGCGACCGGCGAAGTGACGATCCACATGACCAGCCAGAACCCCCACATCCACCGGCTGCTGATGTCCCTGGCCTCCCTCGGCCTGCCCGAACACAAAATCCGGGTCATCGCGCCGGAAGTGGGCGGCGGCTTTGGCAGCAAAATCCACCACTACGCCGACGAAGCCCTGACCGCCTGGGCCTCGATGCAGGTCGACCGCCCGGTCAAATGGGTGGCGACCCGCTCGGAGACGTACATAACCGACGCCCACGGGCGGGATCACGTGACGACCGCGGAACTGGCCCTGGACGCCGACGGCAAAATCCTCGGCCTGCGCGTGGACACATTAGCGAATATGGGTGCCTACCTCTCCACCTTCGCCCCGGCTGTGCCGACGTATCTGTACGGAACGCTGATGTCCGGTGAATACGACATTCCGGCCATCTACTGCCACGTCCTGGGCGTCTTCACCCACACAGTACCTGTGGACGCCTATCGGGGCGCGGGGCGGCCCGAAGCCACTTTTGTGGTGGAACGGCTGATGGACGAGGGCGCACGCATCAGCGGTATCGACCCGGCGGAACTGCGACGGCGCAATTTCGTGAAGCCGGACAACTTCCCCTTCCAAACCCAAGTGGCCCTGGCCTATGACAGCGGCAACTACGAAGGCACCCTGGATTTGGCCCTGAAGCACATCGACTATGCGAATTTCCGTAAGGAGCAGGCCGAAGCCCGCAAGAACGGGCGCTATCTGGGCCTGGGGTTGTCGTCGTATATCGAAGCCTGCGGTCTGGCCCCTTCTGCCGTCGTCGGTTCGTTGGGTGCGCAGGCCGGGCAATGGGAGAGCGCGGTGGTGCGGGTCCACGCCACGGGCAAAGTGACCGTTTACAGCGGCGCCTCCGGCCACGGCCAGGGGCACAAGACAACCTTCGCCCAGATCGCCGCCTCGGAATTGGGCATTCCCTACGAAGACATCGACGTAATGGAAGGCGACACCGGCGCTATGCCCCACGGCTGGGGCACCTACGGTAGTCGCAGCGCGGCGGTGGGCGGCAGCGCGATTGTGATAGGGGCGCGCAAAGTCGTGGACAAAGCCCGCATCATCGCCGCCCATCTGCTGGAAGCCGCGGAGGAAGATTTGGTCTTCGAGAATGGCAGCTTCCACGTCAAGGGTTCGCCGGATCAGTCCAAGAGCCTGGCCGATGTCTCCCTGCAAGCCTATCTGGCCCACAATCTGCCCAAAGGACTGGAGCCGGCCCTGGAAGCCACGGCCTTCTACGACCCCTCCAACTTTGTCTACCCCTTTGGAACCCACATCGCTATCGTCGAAGTGGACCCGAACACCGGTCAGGTGGAGCTAAAGCGCTATCTGGCCGTGGATGACGTGGGCAATGTCATCAACCCGATGGTGGTGGACGGCCAGATTCACGGCGGCATTGCCCAGGGCGTGGGACAGGCGCTCTACGAAACCGCGGTCTACGACAGCGGCGGCAATCTGCTCAGCGGCTCGATGTTGGACTACGCGGTGCCCAAGGCCCACTTCCTGCCCTCCTTCGAGACCGACCGCACCGTCACCCCCTGCCCCCACAACCCGTTGGGTGTGAAGGGCGTGGGCGAGGCAGGCAGCATCGCCTCCCCCGCCGCGGTCATCAACGCGGTGGTGGATGCGCTCTCACCCTTTGGCGTTACCCACATCGATATGCCCGCCACGCCTGAAAAGGTGTGGAAGGCGATGCAGAAATAGGAGGCCCGCAATGATTCCAGCTAAATTTGAGTACCACCGCCCGGTTACAGTTAGCGAAGCGGTGCAGCTTTTGCAGAGCAACCCGGACGCCAAAGTGCTGGCCGGGGGGCACAGTCTGCTACCCGTAATGAAGATGCGTCTGGCCGCGCCGGACGCGCTGATTGATATTGGCCGCATCGCCGGTTTGAAGGGCATCAGCCGCAGCAACGGCAGCCTGCGCATCGGGGCCACCACCACCTATCACGAAATCGCCAATTCGGACGCAGTGAAGGCGGCCGCACCCCTGCTGGCCGAGGCCGCCGGGCAGATCGGCGACCGCCAGGTGCGCTATCGGGGCACAATCGGCGGCAACCTCTCCCATTCTGACCCGGCCTCGGACCTGCCCGGGGCTGTGCTGGCCCTCAACGCCACCCTGCACGTCACCGGTCCCAACGGCAGCCGCACCATCTCCGCCAGCGACTTCTTCGTCGATCTGATGACGACGGCGCTCGATCCCGGCGAGATTCTGACTGCGGTCGAAATTCCCGCGACGTCGGGCCAAAGCGGTTCGGCCTATCTGAAGTACGAGCATCCCGCCTCGGGCTATGCGCTCTGCGGCGCGGCCGCGGTGGTGGGGCTGGACAGCAGCGGTACCTGCGCGACCGCCCGGCTCTGCTTCAACGGCGTCAACGCCCACGCCCTGGACGCCGCGTTTGTGGCCGCCGCGCTGGTCGGCTCAGACCTGAGTGACGGGGTCATCGACGCCGCGGTGGACGACCATCTCAGCGTCCCCGACCCGATGGGGGATATGTTCGCTTCCGGTGAATACCGGGCGCAGGTCGCCAATGTCTACGGCAAAAAGGCGCTGAAAGCGGCGCGGGATCGGGCGCGGGGATAGCGGGGATAGGGGATTGGAGAGTGGAGATTGGGCCGGTGTCGATGGAATGTGACACCGGCCCAATCCTTTTCACCTCCAATTGCTCTGTCTGCCAGAGAAAGTTATAATGCAGGTATGACACGCTACGTTGTGATCGGTAGCAGCGGCTCTGGGAAGACGACACTGGCCCGGCAGATTGCCGAGCGGCTGGGGATTCCGCATATTGAATTGGACGCACTCCATTGGGGGCCGGGCTGGACCGGTGCCACACCGGAGGTGATGCGAGAGCGGGTGGCCGTTGCCACAGACGGCCCCGCCTGGGCGCTGGACGGCAACTACAGCAAATCCCGGGATGTCGCCTGGTCACGGGCCACCCACCTGATCTGGCTGGATTATTCCTTCCCACTGGTCTTCTGGCGCATCTTATCCCGCACAGTGCGTCGGGCTGTTTCCCAAGAGGAACTGTGGAACGGCAACCGGGAGAGCCTGCGTATGATGTTCAGCCGGGAGAGCATTCTGCTCTGGGTGCTGAAAACCTACTGGCGGCGCAGGCGCGAGTACCCGGAGTTGTTGGCCCGGCCTAAGTACAGCCATTTGACGGTTTTCCGTTTCCGCTCGCCGGGGGAGACGGAGCAGTGGCTGGCTGGATTGCGAAAAGCGTGAGAACACGGATTGCAGAATTGACGGATTTATATGAGATTCAAGTATGGCCGTGAGATATCCGATTTGGGGCATGGTTCAAATTAGGCACTTGGCATCTTTACAATTGAATGAGGAATTTCTG
>JAHDWH010000316.1 GCA_023384455.1 Caldilineaceae bacterium
AATATTGGCCCGTCTGGCAGAAGGCGAAGCCACCGTCAACGAACTGGCCGAGCCATTTGCTATGAGCCTGCCTGCCATTTCCAAACACATTGCCGTACTGGAACGGGCCGGGCTGATTGTCCAGGGGCGGAGAGCACAGTATCGGCCCTGCACCCTCGACACAACGCCCCTGCAACAAATTACCAGTTGGACAGAGCAGTATCGGCCCATCTGGGAGGCCAGTTTTGACCGTATGGACGAATATATCGACCAACTGAACGACAATCAAGCAAGCCAACAGGAGAATGAGAATGGATAACCCCACCGCGTACACAGATGCCGTTGTGATTGAACGCACTTTCGACGCGCCCACAGACCGCATTTGGCAGATGTGGACGGAAGCGGAGCAGTTCCAGAAGTGGTACGGGCCAGTGGGTTTCAGTGTGCCTGTGGCCCAAATGGACCTGCGGGTTGGCGGCAAGCGGCTGATCTGTATGGCATCGCCGGATGGCAGTATGAAAATGTGGACAACCGGGGAGTTTGTGGAGATTGTCCCGACGACGCGCCTGGTCTACACCGAAAGTATGGCGGACGAAGCGGGTAATCTGATTTCCCCATCGGCCATGGGAATGCCCCCCGGCTATCCAGAGACGACCGAAGTCACGGTGCAGTTGGAAGAGGTGGGCGGGCGTACCAAAATGGTGATGACCCACGCGGGTATCCCCGCAGGCTCCGGCGCAGACGGCGGTTGGAACCAGGCGTTTGACAAACTGGCGGAGCAGATTGAGCCGGTTCACAGCGGTCAGTAGGCGATCGGTTGAAGTAAGCAAAGAGACAAAAAGCGCACGATACGTTTTGCGAATGATACTAAATTGCGATACTATGCAGTTATGAACAGTCGACAAAGACGTACGCTGGAAGAAATTTTCGTCAATCCTGTTTTGCGGACTATCGAATGACGGCGGATTGAGTCGCTGCTCATTGCCCTTGGCTGCGAACTGATTGAGGGGAGAGGTTCGCGTGTCGCGTTCAAGAAAGGCGAACTGCGGGCCGACTTCCATCGGCCCCATCCCGGCAACGAAGCCAAGCCCTATCAGGTGCGCGCGGTCCGGGAATTTTTGCGTAAATTGGAGATAGCGCCATGAAACCGATGACTTATAAGGGATACCCGGCCAGAATTGGCTACAGCGACGAGGATGCACTATTGATCGGACGTGTGGTTGGCATCCGCGATATCATTACGTTTCACGGGGAGAGTGTCAAGGAAATACGCACTGCATTTCAGGAAGCCATCGACTTTTATCTTGAAAGCTGTGCCGAACGGGGTGAGCAACCGAATCGACCCTACTCCGGTAAGCTACTGGTACGTATGCCGATTGAGACCCACGAGGCTGTTGCCACAATGGCTGAGGTGCATGGACAGAGTATCAACCAGTGGATTGTGGATACGTTGGAACAGGCCGCAACCGCCTAACGCTTCGTCACCGCAACGCCAACAAAAACGGGTCGGCCAGCGTCTCGCGCAGATGAGCCAGGAAGTGCGCCCCGTCCGCGCCGTTGATCAGCCGGTGATCGAAGCCCAGCGTCAGAGGCAGGATCAGCCGGGGCCGCACTTTACCGCCAACGTAGCGGGGCAACGCCCGTGCGCTGCTGGACATAGCCCCACGCCGCATCACCGAAGAAGTATTGAAACCCCCCATTGCATATCACACACATTGGCCTATCTTTCCACTGTAATTCCGTAGTGGCCTTCCACGTGGGGGAAGCGCTGGGCTACATTTTCGGCCAATTCCACCCCCAGGCCCGGACGGTTGGGCAGGATCAGATGACCGCTTTCGATCTGTGGAGTTTCAGCCAGGATGCCCCATTGGAGCGGCCCCTGATGCTGGTTGAGTTCGACAATCGGAATGTTGGACAGGGCCGCGGCCATCTGGGCGTGGGCCATACACATCAGCCCGTTGTGCCAGGAGTGGGGATGGACGGGCAGGCCGTAGTGGGCCGCCATCTCGGCAATGCGGGCGGTCTCGGTGATGCCCGATAGACCCGCGTCCGGTTGTAGAATGTCGTAGGCTTTCTGCTCGATGTAGGGGCGGAACTCCTCCAACGCAGCAAAAGCTTCGCCGCCGGTGATGGGCATTTCCACCGCGGCGCAGAGCCGGGCGTTGCCGGCAATGTTATTGCGGTCGATGGGTTCCTCAAACCAGATAAAACCCAGCCGCTCGATTTCCAGGGCAATGGGCAGGGCCTCCTCTTCGGTCAAACGGCAGTTGCCGTCCAGGGCCAGGTCCATCCGACCGGCCACAGCCTGGGCCAGTTCGCGTACGTGGCCGAGAAAGCGGTCAACCGTCACCCCGTCGAATGACCATTCGGTGCCGATGCGGAATTTCATAGCCGTGTAGCCTTCTTCGATGTAGCCCAGGGCTTCTTCGATCAACTGCTCCGGGTTGTGTCGCCAGTCATAGCGGCAGCCGCCGGAGGCGTAGAGACGCACCCGATCCGCCGGGGCAGGCGCCAGCAGTTGGCTGACCCGTTTGCCCGCGATTTTGCCCCGCAAATCCCAGAGCGCGCAGTCGATCCCGGCCACCGCGCAGTCGTGGGGGCGTCCCCGGCCTGTGGGTTTGGGGGCAATGGCCGGGTCTGAGGGGTCTTTGCCGATGAGGGTGGGAGCCAGCCACGCCACCCAATCGGCAATGCGGGTGAGCCAGCCATAGGCCGATGCTTCGCCGATACCGGTGAGGCCTTCATCCGTGTGGATAAGGACGACAGCGCAGTCGGCTTTGACGGTGCGGTAGCGGGATGTGACCCATTGGCGTTCCGATTCGTGCATTCGGGAGAGACAGAGGGTTTCCAGTGCAGTGATTTTCATGGGGGGAGTCTCCTGTGTTGATGGCAGTGAGCTATACGATAGAAGAAAATGGCCCAGAACGCAAGTGGATGCGTATGCGCTGCGCTTTGTGCTGCTTTCCGTGCGTGCTATAATGTACCACCGAATCCACCAGACCGATTACGTTGACGGAACTTACCAGCTTCGACGACGTTGGCCTTCTGTCGGACAAAATTAACCCTTACTGGCAGCAGCACCCACGCCCCAAAGACGAGGCGCGGCGAGGATGCGGCTGCTTTCCTTTTCTATATCTGGACTGTTCGATGCCGATTGTTGCCCATTCCCCACTCCCCACATTTGACAAGCTGCGCGAGCGGGGGCAGGAGGTTCTGCCCCTGGAGCACGCGCTCAAGCAGGACATCCGCGAACTGCACATTGGCCTGCTCAATATGATGCCCGACGCGGCGCTGCAAGTGACCGAGCAGCAGTTTATGCGGCTGGTGGGCAGTTCCAATCAGATTGCCCAGTTCTTTGTACACCCCTTTTCTGTGCCCGGTCTGCCCCGCAGCGCGGAGAGCCAGGCCTACATCGACCGCTATTACAGCACTTTTCAGAACGCCCAGGAAAAAGGGCTGGATGCGCTGATTATCACCGGGGCCAATGTGAGCAATCCGGCCCTGGAATTGGAGCCTTTCTGGCAGCCCCTCTCCGATGTGATGGCCTGGGCCTCGGAGAACGTTTCGTCGGTGCTCTGCTCCTGCCTGGCTACCCACGCCCTGCTCCAACAGTTCCACGGCATCGAACGCCAGCCCCTGGGTTTCAAGCGCTGGGGGGTCTTCAACCACCGGGTGCTGCACCCCTACCACCCGCTCCTCAGCGACATCAACACCCGCTTCGACGTGCCCCACTCCCGCTACAACGAAATCAGCCGGGAGCAGTTTATCGCCGCGGGGCTGTCGATTCTGGTGGAAAGCGAGGAGTCGGGGGTACATATGGCGGTCAGCGCCGATCAGTTCCGGGTGATCTATTTGCAGGGCCACCCGGAGTATGACATCAACAGCCTGCTCAAAGAGTACAAGCGGGAGGTCCACCGCTACTATCACGGCGAGCGGGAGGACTATCCACCCCACCCGGATAACTACTTTCCGCCGGATGTGGCCGCGGTGGCCGACGCCTACCGGGAGATGGTGCAGGTTGCCAAACGCCGGGGCAGTATACCCCCTCCCTTCCCGGAGAGCGCGATGCTGCCCTATCTGGACAATACCTGGGGCGACACGGCCCGGGCCATCTTCAATAACTGGCTGGGTCTGGTCTATCGGCTGGCCGACCTGGACCGGCGCAAGCTCTACAAAGAGGGTGTCGATCCGAACGACCCGCTGGGGCTGCACGCAGGAAAGTAGGTGCGGTTTTGAACCGCACGGTGAATGGACAACCCGAAAATGTGCGGTTAGAAACCGCACCTACAACACACCCAATACCCTGTACCCAATATCTAATTCCTAATCTCACCCACAGGAGTATCCCATGCGCGACGAGACAATTGTGATTCACACGGGCTATCAGTCCGAGGTTATGACCAAAGCCGTGGCTGTGCCCATCTACCAGACGGTGGCCTACGAGTTTGACAATGCCCAGCACGGGGCCGACCTCTTCAATCTGGCCGTGCCCGGCAACATCTACACCCGCATTATGAACCCCACCCAGGATGTGCTGGAACAGCGCGTCGCGGCCCTGGAAGGGGGCATCGCCGCCCTCGTCGTCAGCGCGGGCAGTGCGGCCATCAACTACGCCATCCTGACGATTGCCGAAGCGGGCAATAATATCGTCTCGGTTCCCCAACTCTACGGCGGCAGCTACACCCTCTTTGCCCATATGCTGCCCAAGCAGGGCATTGAGGTGCGCTTTGCTGAGGACGACAGCCCAGCCGCCCTGGAAAAGCTGATCGACGACAAGACCGCGGCGGTCTTCTGCGAGAGTATCGGCAACCCGGCAGGCAATATCGTGGACCTGGCGGGTATTGCCACAATGGCCCACCGCCACGGCGTGCCGGTGATTGTGGACAATACGGTTGCCACGCCTATGCTGATCAAACCCATCGAATACGGCTGCGATATTGTCGTCCATTCCCTGACCAAATATATGGGCGGCCACGGCACATCTTTGGGCGGCGCAATTGTGGACAGCGGCAACTTTCCCTGGGCCGAGAACAAAGCCCGCTTCCCGATGCTCAGCACACCGGAACCCTCCTATCACGGCGTCGTCTACACCGAAGCGCTTGGCCGCGCGGCCTTTATCGGGCGCGCCCGCACAGTGCCCCTGCGCAACACCGGCTCGGCCATCAGTCCCTTCAACGCCTTCCTGATTCTGCAAGGGCTGGAGACCCTGCCCCTGCGTATGGAGCGCCACTGCGACAACGCCCTGGCCGTTGCCAACTATCTGAAGAACCACCCGTTGGTGGAATGGGTCAGCTTTGCCGGTCTGCCCGAATCGCCCTACTACGACCTGGCCCAGAAGTATACGAAGGGCCGCCCCTCCGCACTGCTCACCTTCGGCGTGAAGGGTGGCTTTGATGCCGGCGTGAAGTTCTACGACGCGCTCAAACTCTTCAAACGGCTGGTCAACATCGGCGACGCCAAATCCCTGGCCGCCCATCCCGCCTCCACCACCCACCGCCAGCTCACCGAGGCCGAGCTGACCACCGCCGGTGTCACCCCGGATATGATTCGCCTGTGCATCGGCATCGAGCACATCGACGACATCCAAGAGGATTTGGAGCAGGCCTTGGCCGCGTCGCAAGCGTAAGAAGTGAGGCGTGAAGACGTGAAGACGTGAGGCGTGAGGCGTGAGGCGTGAGGCGTGAGGCGTGAGGCGTGAAGACGTGAGACGTGAGGCGTGAAGACGTGAGGCGTGAGGCGTGAAGGCGTGAAGACGTGAGGCGTGAGGCGTGAAGACGTGAGGCGTGAGGTGTGAAGACGTGAGGCGTGAGGTGACAGCGCACCCCCTCCCAACCTCCCCCAGCCTGGGGGAGGAGTCGATCCGGTTCCCTCCCTG
>JAHDWH010000008.1 GCA_023384455.1 Caldilineaceae bacterium
TCTTTCTCGCCGTCTTATGCCCTTGCTTCTTGACCGTATTTTTCGCACTGCGCCCGATGTCATTGCGTAGTTGTTATCCCACATCGCCGGAACAATCTTCACATCCTGAAACACACTCGGCAGCATTCACCGCACCCACCATTTCAACCTTCTTTACTCACACCGCACAGGAAGACACATGGACAACAGACTGATTGCCCCCAACCGAACCAAACGGACACTGGCCGAGGGTGGGGCGGTGCTGGGCACAATGACCTTCCCCTTCTGTGTCGTGGACGGCGTGTCCACCCGGAGTTGCTGTCGCTGCGCGCGGCTAAATCCAGCCAGGGGTGGTAATGGTATCGGCGATGGGCAAAGCTCTGGCCAATTCTGCCGAAGAAAGCGGCGGAATCTCCGCAGCGGCTGCATTCTCCTCCATCTGCCGCCGGTTCTTGGCCCCGGCGATGACGCAGGATACCCCCGGATGGTCCAGGACAAAGCGCAGGGAAGCCTGCACCAGGGAGCGTTCCGGTGTGGCCAGAAAATCCAGTTCGGGCAGCCGGGCCAGACCCGCCACCGTTTCAGCCCGTTGGAAGCGCGCATAACGCAGGTCGTTCTCGGCCAGAGATTGAGCATTCGCACCGGAATACTTGCCGGTCAGCATCCCCTTGGCCAGGGGTACCCGAATCAGCGTGCCTATGTTTTCTGCTTTGGCCCAGTGCAGCAGGTCGTCGGCGCTGCGCTCCAGCAGGTTGTAGCCGATTTGCAGAATGTGGATGGGACCGAACGTGCGTAGTCGCTCGATGGCAGCCCGGTTGTTGGTGGAGATGCCATACCAGCGAATCTTGCCCGCGGCGCGCAGGTCGGCCAAAGTTTCCATCACCGCAGGCATAGCCCACACGTAGGGGATGGCGTGAAGCTGGTAGAGGTCGATGGCCTCCATCTGCAACCGGCGCAGGCTCTGTTCACAGGCGTCGGTAATACGCCGCCGCACAGCCGCCTCGCCGGGCTTCTCTCGGTCGATGCCCTGGTTGGGCTGGACTTTGGTCGCCACAATCCAGCGCTCCCGGCGTCCCTGCAAGGCCCTGCCCGTCATCACTTCGCTGTGGCCGTCGCCGTAGCCCTCGGCGGTGTCGATAAGGTTGACGCCCAGTTCCTCGGCCCGATGGATGAGGGCGATAGATTCGGCGTCGTCTGTGCCTGTCCAGCCGAAACGGGAGCCGTCGCTCCGTTGCCACAGACCGGAGATGGGGAAGGCCCCCAGCCCGATTTCGGATACTTTCAGTCCGGTCATGCCCAGTGTGCGATAGTTCATCTGCGTTCCTCCGATTGTTGATGGTTCGGGTTGAGCCACAATTCTACCAACAGACCTGTCTCACCGAACAGCGGGTCCGTGTCTGGCAGGGGAACCCGACGAATGTTGGCGAGCGCCGTCGCTCGTTCTGCGGTTGTACCCCGGCAGAGGTCCCAGGTCTGCCCCTGCGGATAGGCCCCCACCACCAGCAAATCTCCACTGGCATCAAGCCGCTTGTGGCCTGTGCCTGCGGGCAGGACAAGAACCGTCCCGGCTGCTACTGTGAGGGTGATTCCCTGCTCGCCGCCCAACTGCACTTTGGCCCAGCCCCGTACAATCGACAGCACTTCGTGGGCGGTGCTGTGGTAGTGGTGGAAGGGGTAGATGCCGTTGCGCCAGCTTCTGCCCCAGCCGTTGCGCCGGAAGGTCTCCTCTGCGATGACCGCGGGGTCCGGCCCAGCCAGGGACAATCCGCCTTCGTAGACAAGCAAAGGCAGGGCGGGATGGTTGGGAATCAGGCCGTCATCGGACAGCAAATAGGGCGTGCAGCGCATAAAAATTCCTCGCTTCGATTCAGATTTCGTAGGCGGTCCAGCTGCCCAGACATCCGTGTCCCCGGCGCACATGCAGCACTCCTGCCTTCGGTTCGGCGATGTAGCCTGAAATGGAGTGCATGCCCACCCCACCGTGGCGACAGATGGCCGCGGGATTGCCCTGGTGGTCGGCCAGAATCTCCTTCATCCCATCCACAGTGATGCTGCCCCAACGTTCCCGCAGCAGAATACGCATCCGGTCCAGGCGGGGGCAGGAATCGGCCAGGGAGTTGGTCTCGTGGCAGACAAAGTCGGCGGTCAGGTAGTGGTTGGCGTGGACCAGCCAGTCCGGGTGGTCGTCTCTGAAGGGGGCGATGCCTTCGGGCCGCACTTCTACACTTGCCATCCCGCCGGTTGCGTCGCATAGTACTACATTGGCCGCGGAACAGGTGCGGTGGCGGGCCAGGAGATTTAGACAGTCACCCACAGTTCGCTGTTCCAGCAGCACCCGTTTCATTGGGTAGTGGGGCAGGCCGGGCTGCCAGGGGAAATCATAAAGAGCATTGGCGAAATGGGCCACACCGTGCTGGTTCATCCCCGCATAGCCCAACTGACCGGCGAAGGTGAAAATGAGAGCACGGGGCCGTCCGTCGTCTGGTTTTACGTGCAGCAGGATAGCCACATCCGCGTATTCGGGCTCCAGGTCCTGATTCTGACCAGCCAAGGGCTGCCCGTAGGCCGTGGCTGCGCCGGTGACCACAAAGGCCGTGCAGCCGCCATCGGGCACTTTGCCCGCTTCCGCTCGGGCCTGACAGAGTACTGCCTCCTCAAAAGAGATGCCCGCGCCGTCGGCCAGCCCGCGGATTTCCTCCACATACGCCGGACTCAGATTCTGAATGAAGGGCAGAAAGCCCACGGCGTTGCGGCAGAGTGCATCCCGGCTTTTGCCTGTCAACTGCTCGATGAGCAGCAGGTAGCGCTGAATCAGGTAGGCCGCCTGGCTGCCGTGCTGGTAACCCATTTCATAGGACGAGCCGGATACTTCGATGAGGGGAAAGGTTTGTATGGGCATGGGCAGTCTCTGCGGTTCAATGGTTGTATCGTTTTGTTCGCTTGTTTGGCTGGACTATGTAGCTGCTGTCTCTTGCGCTGCGGACATGACTACCTGACAACTCTGCCGGGTATCCGCCGACTCCCGTGCCCACAGACAGGTCAGCGCGCTGAGAATGCCCGCGTCCAGTGGGCTGCGGGAGGGCGTGCCGTCGCGCATGGCCATCAGGAAGTCGTAGCAGAGCTCCCGGTCTCCGCCGAAGTGGGGCATATTGCCGGAAAAGTCGATGGTCTCGACCGTCGGTCTGCTGTGACTGAAGACTTTGACCTGGTTGCGATACCAGTCAAACTCGATTGTACCTTTATAGCCGTAGAGCCGCGCGCCGCGCTGGGCTGCCAGATAGCGGGTGAAGAAGTTCTGGGTGTAGCTGACCTGGGCGCCGGAGGCGTATTCGAGCAGGCAACTGCCCATATCTTCAATCTCAAAGCCCTCAGAGAAGACGCAGTGGCCGTTGCGCTCCGGGAAGTCAACCTCGGCGCTTTCGTAGCCATGACGGAAGCGGGTGAAGGGACTTTCGGTGCAACTCTCTTTCAAATGGCAGTCCTTGCACTGGAGGTTAAAGGGCATATCACCACCCAAGACCCGGCGGGCTTTCAGGGCGCTGACCCATACCGGCGGCTGGTCGAGCAGATAGTTGATGTTGTCCAGGTCGTGGGTGGCCTTTTGCAGAAAGAGGCCGCCGTTCTGGTCGAAGTTGCGATGCCAACTGCGAAAGTAGACAGTGCCGTAGGGTACATTGCACCAGGCCACCACATTCTCCACTGTTCCGATCTGCCCGGAGTCGATAATCTCTTTGACCCGCTGCACAACCGGACTCAGGCGCAGGGGAAAGGAGACAACCGTCGGTGCGGGATAGTCCTGGAAGGTCACGTCCAGGCGGCGTATCTGGTCAAAGGTGATGGCGACCGGCTTTTCCAGAAAAAGGGGCAGGCCGGTGGCGGCCACTTTGCAGGCCATCTCCGTATGCAGCGAACAGCGCGTGCCGATCATCACGCCGTCCAGCCCATCAGCCTGGGCCAGCAGTTCGTCGGCAGAGTCGTAGAAAGTGGCGTTTGACAGAAAACCGTCGTCGCTGGCCTGGATGTCACGCCAGCGGGGGTCGGCCACGGCGGTCACCTGATAGGGGATATGGAAGACGCCCAGCGACTTGGCCATATGGGAGACCCGACCGCCGTATCCGATGATTCCAATATGCAACATGGGGGATTCCTCTCGGGTTAGAGTGTGATGTGTGGGTGGGCAGGCTGATGGTTCGATGTATTGGATACCCCATCAACTTGTAGGTCTGTACATCATAGGGGATTCCAGATTTTCACGCTAACAGAACGCACGTTCTGTGGATTTGACAGTTTTTGCGTAGTCGGGTAGACTCATCCCCGAAAGGCATTTCCGCACACCGGCGGGAGTGCCTTTTTTGTTGCCAGCTTTCAGCCATCAGACGATAGCTCCGCCTGGTTACTGGTCTCTGATACCTGACATCTGACCGCGCTAATCGGAGTTTTCCTATGCAACACCCGACTGCCTATCCTCCCTGCTCTGGCTCTTTTTCTCCTTCCCTGTGCTCTCCAGGACTACCACTCCCGACGGGTGAGCAACTGGCTGACCCTGCCCGCCTTCTTTGCCACCTGGCCTCTGGCGTTATGGCTGGATGGGGAGGAGCGTCTACTCTTCACCTTCGCCGTCTTTGCAGGCTGCTGGCTGGCTTGAGGAATGCAGACGATGGGCGCAGCCGACGGCAAACTGGCGACAATCATCGCCGCGGTCAGTCCAGCGGCCCTGGGGATGGGCGTGCTATTGCTGGTGGCGGGGTTTGTGGGGTTGCGCCTGCGCAAGGGGGAGGCCGCTTCCCTGCCCGCGGCGGTGGGATTCTATGGGGGCACAGTGGGGGTGGCACTGCTGAGACAGGCCGGTCTACTCTAGCCCATCTGGCCGATACACAGGCAAAGCGCAGAGACCGATAGATAAAGCAGAATCTACGATCCGTTCCAATCCAGGCCACCTACATGACAGATAATCCCACCACCCTTGACATTGTTTCAGGCAGCAACTATCTTGCTGAGGAAGAAAGCACCGCCCGGCAAAAGAAGACCAGGCTGGCGACGCCTGTGGCTATTCTCTGGCTTGCTACACTTCTTGTCGCCCCAAGCCAATTACTCCTCTGGTGGTTGTTCGACACCAATTCTGGCTACTTCGCCGTCACTGGTCTACTTTTCGCCGCCTCTGTGGCACTCTCCTTGCTTCTCCCCGTGATTGACCGCCACGAAAGACGAGAACAGAACTTCGCCGTGGGGCGGGCCGGAGAGGAACAACTGGCGACCTTTCTGCGCTCGCACCTGGATAAGGAATGGAGTCTCTACCGCAATCTGCTTCTACCCGACGGCAAGGGCGACATAGATGCCGTGCTCCTGGGACCGGGCGGGCTGTTCGTCCTGGAAGTCAAGGCATGGAATGGTGACTATCGGGTCACAGGCACACGTTGGCAGAAGCGTACACCGTCCGGTGGCTGGTGGGCGGTGGACAGCAGTCCAAGTGGTCAGGCGCTTGCTAATGCCCGGCGGTTGGAAGCATGGCTAAACGCCCAGGGCGTCTGCCTCACCGCCCATCCACGGATCGTATGGGCTGGGCCGGGCAGTGTGCAGTTCGTCAAGTCGTCCGTGTCTGTTTGGTTGCTTGCCAAGCCAGCCTACATCCACCGGGATCTGAAACCATCCGATAGCCTTTCCCCAGAGAGTCGTCGCCAGATCGCTCGCACTCTCACCCGCCTCGTTGGATAACTCCTCCCCGACTTTGACAATTTCCCCTCTGACCGGTGACAATGGCGCTGTGATGCTTCGGAAGTTGGTATGCTCTGCGCTGTGGCAGTCTCCGTCGCATGTCGCTGATTATCTTTGGACTATTCCCCATGCACTACATCATCTGTGACCTGGAAGCTACCTGCTGGGCGGAAGAGCGTCGCCCGGAGCGCATGGAAATCATTGAAATCGGCGCGGTCAAGCTGGCCTCGGCTGGAGGACCGGTGCTGGGGGAGTTCTCGGCCTTTGTGCGTCCTGTCCGGGAACCGACCCTCAGCGACTACTGCCGAGAATTGACCAGCATCACTCAGGACGATGTGGACAACGCAGACCCCTTCCCGATTGTGCTGGAACGCTTTCTGGCCTGGATGGGCGAGCCGCCCCTGCGCTTCTGCTCTTGGGGCCAGTACGACCTGAACCAGTTGCGCCTGGACTGCGACCGCTACGACCTCGCCTTTCCCGCCCACTTTGCCGACCATCTGAATGTCAAGAATGCCTGGGCCGCCTGGAAGGGCGTCACGCCCAAGGGTCTGGCCCGCGCCCTCAGGTTGATGGACATGGAACTGGAAGGTCGCCATCACCGGGGTATGGACGACGCCCGCAACATCGCACGTATCTGTATGGCCATGGGGGAGGAGTGGGTAGATGGACGGCGGTAAATGCAGGTTGCCCCCGATGGCGCACAGACCGATGGCTTCTTTGCTGACAATGTGAGACAATCGGCTTATTCAATCTCCCATCCCCCACATGAAAGGTGCAATCTATGCGTATCACCCACGTGGATGTCCAGATTCGTCGCCAGCCAGCCAGCCCTACGCCCAAACGGGATGCCTTGCAGAGTTTGCCCGGTTCGGGCAGTGTACGGGTCGAAGTCACGACCGACACAGGCATCACCGGCCTGGGCGAGGCGGGCTTTGGTCGGATAGCTGGTGGTCCGGATGCCCTGGCCAGCCTCATCGAACACGAACTCAAACCCCTGCTTATGGGCCAGGACCCGGCCTTTGTGCGCGGCCTGCACCAGGTAATGCTGGCTGAGACCGAGTATCACGGCAGCCAGGGGCTGGCTATGTTCGGCATCGCCGCGCTGGACACAGCCATCTGGGACTGCCTGGGCAAGGGATTGGGGGTTCCCTGTTGGCAGTTGTGGGGCGGGGTCCATAGCCGCATTCCCGCCTATGCCATGGTGGGCTGGCTCAACTACGACAACGAGGAAGTGCAGGTCATCTGCCGCCAGGCTGTGGCCCAAGGCTTTCGGGCGGTCAAAATCAAGGTGGGCTATCCCACGCTGGCCGAGGATGTGCAGCGGGTGGCTGTCGTACGCAAAGCAGTAGGCGAGAACATCGGCATTATGGTGGACGCCAACCAGGCCTTGACCACCGCCGAAGCCGTGCGCAGAGGGCGGGCTTTTGAGGAGATGGGCTGTCTGTGGTGGGAAGAACCCATTCCCGCCGACGACATCGACGGCTATGCGGAGCTTGCGCGCGCCCTGGACATACCCATTGCCACCGGCGAGAACCTCTACACCGCGGCCGATTTTGCCCGCTTTCTGCGCCGGGATGCGGTGGATATTGTACAGCCGGACCTGCGTCGGGCGGGCGGTCCCACCGCGCTCCTGCAGATAGGCACAATGGCTGCTGCCTTCCGCCGTCCCTATGCTTCCCACGGCGGGGGACCGGTTCAACTGAACATTATGGCCTGTCTCTCCAACGCCCTCTACCTGGAGACGGGGCTGCTCGCGCCCGATTCTCCTCTCCAACTGGAAGAGGGTACAGTACAGATTCCCCAGGGGCCGGGCTTTGGCTGGAACTGAGGCCATGAATCTGACCCACAGAGAAAAGGAGAACCCCATGCACCCCAGCAGTTGTGACACAATGGTGGCCCTGGGCAGCGTCACGGCCCAGGGCCAGACTATCTTTGCCAAGAACAGCGACCGGCCCGCGGACGAGTGCCAGCCCCTGGTATTCCATCCCCGGCACACCTACCCATCCGGCACAACTCTCGCCTGCCAGTTTGTCGAGATACCCCAGGCCGAAACCACCTGGCGGCACATCGGCTCCCGCCCCTACTGGTGCTGGGGCTACGAACACGGCTTCAACGAACACCAGGTAGTCATCGGCAATGAGGCCCTGCCCTCCAACTTACCCACAGCCCAGGAAGCCAAACTCATCGGCATGGAACTGCTGCGCCTGGGACTGGAGCGGGGGCAGAGCGCGGCCGAGGCAGTGGAGGTCATCACCGGGCTGGTCAGCCGCTACGGCCAGGGCAAGTTTGCCAACGACGCCGGAGTGCGCACCTACGATAACGGCTACATTGTGGCTGACCCCCAGGAAGCCTTTGTGGTGGAGACCGCCGGCCACGAATGGGCCGTACGCCGGGTGAAGCAGGCCGTGGGTATCAGCAATGTCTACTCCATTGGGACAGACTGGGAGACAAAATCACCTGCTGCGCCCACGGATTTTGTCGCTGGATACGCCGACCCCACCTCCCTGCAAGGCAGCGGAGCCGTCCGCCGCGCCCGTTCTTGCGCCCTATTGGCACGTCCATCCCAACCTCTCGCCGTCCCTGATTTCATGGCAATTCTTTCCGACCACGGGGGGAGTACCTCCGCTCTGCCCGCTGCGCCCTCCATCTGTATGCACAGCCTGCCCGACGGCTCGCGCGGCAACACTGCGGCCAGTCTGGTGGCCGACCTCTGCGCCGACGGCTCCCGGCTGCCTGTCTACTGGTGCAGTTTCTATTCTCCCTGTCTGGGTCTCTTCCTGCCCATCTTTTTGGAAGGGGAGTTGCCGCCGGTGCTATCTCTGGGCGGTCAGACACCCAGCGTGGAGAGTCCCTGGTGGGGATTCTATCGGCTCAACCAGTTGGCCCGCCGAGAACCGGAGAACCGGTTGGATTGGGTGCGCAACCACTGGATGCCCCTGCAAGCCAGCCTGCTGGCATCGGCTTACCCTTTGGCACAGAAAGCGAAGAAACTGATAGACAGCGGGGAAGAAGCAGCAGCCCGCGGGTTGCTCAGCGACTATATGGCGGAGAACACCCAGCAAATGTTGGGCCAACTGAGGCGTATGCTGGCAGAACTGGAAGAGATGGAAAGCCGCCTGCCAGCCCGGAAAGAACCAGCCCTGGCAGCGACGGGATAGAAAAGGAGATACAAAGATGGCCGAATTGACAGGCAAAGTCGCCCTCATCACCGGGGCAAGTCGGGGCATCGGGCGGGCCATTGCCCTGGCCTACGCGGGGGCTGGCGCGTCAGTAGCTGTGACCGCGCGCACTGCCGAACAATTGGACGCACTGGTCGCGGAGATTGAAGGGTTCGGGGGCACAGCCCTGGCCATCCCCGCCGACCTGGCGCTGGAAACGGACATTCAGCGCATTGCTGAGACAACTGTTCAGCGTTTCGGGCGCTTGGATATTCTGGTCAACAACGCGGCCATTATCCACCCCCGCATCGACCTGGTGGACTTCGACCCGGCCCTCTGGCGACAGGTGTTGGATGTGAATTTGACGGCGGTGGCTCTGCTCACCAAAGCCGTCCTGCCCGGAATGATTGCCCAGGGGTCGGGGAAAATCATCAACATTTCCAGCATCGGCGGACGCAAGGGGGCCAGGGGACGCAGCGCCTACCGGGTGACCAAAGCTGCGCTCATCAGCCTGACCGAAAGTGTGGCAGCCGAAGTCAAGCGCCACGGCATCGATGTCAACTGCATCTGTCCCGGCGGGGTGGACACAGAAGGCTATCGGGAGGCATTCCACAGCCGGGGGCGGGCGGACAATCCCCGGCTGATGGAATCGGCGGAGATTGCGAACCTGGCCATCTTCCTGGCCTCGGACGCCAGTTCCGCCATCACCGGCGCGGCCATTGACGCCTTTGGGGGAACCAACCCCCTCTTTGTGTGACCCGATGCGCCTGTCTACAACAGCCACAAGACCAGCAAATCAACAGAGACAATCTGCCTACGCTCTTGTTGCACGGCAACGCTGACGCCGAGGTGTCCGACTGGCAATTGGTGTTGAGGGCAAGGGCAATCCTGACCTACTCTGAATCGGGAGGAACTATGACAGCAAACGCGGACGCTTTCCATATCCATAAAGTCGAATCCGACGTACCGGTCCCTATGAGGGATGGAACTATACTCAGCGCGGACCTTTACCGGCCCAACGGCCCTGGCGACCTGCCTGTGTTGCTCTGCCGTACACCCTACAACAAACGTTCGGAACGTCAGGTGCAGGACGCGGTAGCCATGGCCCAACGTGGTTATCTGGTCGTCGTGCAGGATGTCCGGGGGCGCGACGCATCCGACGGCGAATGGCGTTGGATGTTTGGTGAGGACTACCGCGAAGCCGAAGATGGTTACGACACAGTGGAATGGGCCGCCGCGCTGCCCGGCTCCACAGGCAAGGTGGGTACATTTGGTCTCTCCTACGATGCCTGGTTGCAGTGGGAATTAGCCACCCTGCGCCCGCCCCATCTGGTAGCAATGGTTCCGGTTGGCATCGCCACCAGCCTGTTGGACATGACCTACGGCATCTTTGAAACGGGCCGACGTCTGCGCTGGTGCTACTCTATGGCCGCCAGCTACCGGTGCAAGGCCGGGGTGACGGTCGGCCCGCAGAACCGGGACGAGGCCAACGCGGTCTGGAACCAGATGGAGCGGGACAAGTGGCTCTGGTTTCTGCCCTTCGACGACCTGCCCGCGGATGAAATCTTCTTCGGTTTGGCCGACCAGTTTGGGGAATATTTGCGCCATCAAAATGTGGATACCTGGCGCTTTCGTGAAAAACATGCCCGGATTGACACCCCTGCTCTGAGCATCACTGGCTGGTACGACCGGCTGATCGGAACCAAAGACCAATTTACAGGGATGCGACAAAACGGTCATAGTCCCCATGGCCGAACCAACCAGAAGCTCATCATTGGCCCCTGGGGACACACTACTGATTTCACCAGTCAGGTGGGGGTGATGGACTTCGGTCCTGCCGCGGCTCTCGACTACTACGATATCCTGAGCCGCTGGTTCGACTACTGGCTCAAAGGAGTCGACACGGGCGTCATGGGCGACCCACCCGTGCGTCGTTTCCTGATGGGCGAGAACCGCTGGTATGATGATGAAGAGTGGCCGCCAGCAGCCATCGTCTATACCGACTACTACTTCCACAGCGAGGGAGCAGCCAATACCCCGGCGGGAGGCGGCGTATTGGCTCTCAGTCCGCCCCAGGACGAGCCAGCCGACCATTACACCTATGACCCCCGCGACCCGGTGATGACTTTGTGCACACCCGACGTCCAGGACACAGCCTGCGACCAACGCCCTCTGGACCACCGGCAGGATGTGCTGGTCTACCAGACAGAGCGTTTGACCGCTGCGGTCGAAGTGACCGGCGATATTGTGGTCAAACTCTACGCCGCTTCCTCCGCAGTGGATACGGACTTCACGGCCAAACTGGTGGATGTCCACCCGGATGGGTTGGCCGTGGGTCTCTGCTACGGTATCCTGCGCGCTCAGTACCGGAAATCGTATCAGAACCCCAGCCTGATTGTGCCCGGCCAGGTTGTCGAATACACCATCTCTCTGCGGGCCACCAGCAATCTATTCAAAGTCGGCCACCGCATCCGGGTGGACATCTCCAGCAGCAACTTCCCGTTTTTCGACCGCAACCATAATACGGGTCTGCCCTTCTACGCGGACGCCACGCTGGTCAAGGCGGAGCAGACTGTCCTCCATTCCAGAGACTACCCGTCTCGCATCATTCTGCCCGTTGTACCCAGGCCCAAAGTATAGACTTCTATGCATCAACCGGATTGCCCAATTTCCCAGTCAAGGAGTCACCCATGAATCTGCCCCCGAAAGAGTCAATCTCTGTACCCCACCTTGCTTTGCAATCATTCGTGAGCCAGGCGGCCCAATCGGTCGGTCTGCCTGCTGACAAGGCCGAACTGCTGGCCGAACTCCTGACTACCAACGACCTGCGCGGCGTCTTCAGCCACGGTACAACCCAGATTGCAACCTATGCCAGGCTCATGCGCGATGGCATTCTCAACAATCGCCCTGCTGTCAATCTGGTTAAAGAAACGCCGGTGAGTCTGCTCATGGACGGCGACGGCGGGCTGGGCTATTTTCCCGCCTACGAAGGAACCCTGGCCCTGATTGAGAAGGTCAAGACTCAGGGCATAGGCATCCTCCTCACCCGCAACCACGGGCACTTCGGCGCGGCTGGCATCTATTCCCGCCTGACCCTGGCCCACGACCTGCTCGCCTTCGTCACCTCCGGCCATCAACTCGACCTGCAACCGGGCCAGCCCATCTTCGCGGCCGCGGGTGGCTCGCCCATGTCCTTCAGCGCACCGGCAGGCGAGGAGGAGAGTCTGCTGTTGGACTTCGGGGCCATACACGACCTCTACGCCAGTTCGCCCCATCGGGATGAGATTGCGCGCCTGGCTCCGGGTACAGTCTTTCGTTCGATTGGCATGGGCGCCATCTGTCAGTCCTGGGGCGGCTTCCTGGCCGGTGTTCCCCTGGACCCCCAGCGGGCACAGCGCACATTCAGCGGGGCCAACCAGGGCGCGCTGGTCATGGCCTTTCGCATCGACCTGTTCCAGTCTGTGGATGCTTTCAAAGGGGAGATGGACGACTATGTACGTGCGGTGCGGAAGTTATCGCCGCTGGAGGGCTTCGACAAGAGCTTTCTGCCGGGCGGCGTAGAGGCGGCGCGTGAACAGCGCTATCGGGTGGAAGGTGTGCCTGTGGGCGTGGAACATCGCACGCGTTTGGAGGCACTGGCCGAAGAATTGCATATCCAGACTCCCTGGTAAACCGATATTATCGGTCCACGTTGCATACCAGCGAAGGTGCGGCACACCACCGTTGGCGGAAAAACCACCCTTCACTTGTTTTCGCTGTCCACACAGCCATACGGAGCATCGCCATGACAGACCTTGCCTACCTGCCCATTACAGAAGTCGCTGGCCTGCTGGAACGACGAACCCTTTCCCCGGTCGAGCTGACACGCCATCTGCTCGACCGCATTGAGAGCGTCGACAAACATCTGCACAGCTACCGCACCGTCCTTGCTGACAGAGCGCTGGCACAGGCGCGCCGTGCGGAAAAGGAAATCACGCGGGGCGAATACCGGGGCATCCTGCATGGCGTTCCCATTGGGGTCAAAGACCTGGTCTATACCGCGGGCATCCCCACCGCCTGCGGCTCCACACTCCTGGAGAAATGGCTGCCGGACTATGACGCGACAGTCATGGACCGATTGGAAGCGGCGGGCGCGGTGCTCTTGGGCAAGCTGCATATGACCGAATTCGCTCTGCGCTGGCACCACCCGGCCTGGCCTGCACCGGTCAATCCCTGGGGCGCGGACCGCTGGTCGGGCGTTTCGTCGAGTGGTTCGGGGGTGGCTACGGCAGCGGGTCTCTGTTTTGGCTCGCTGGGTACGGACACGGGTGGCTCCATCCGTTTCCCGGCCGCGTGCAACGGCGCTGTCGGTCTCAAACCGACCTACGGACGGGTCAGCCGCCACGGTGTCTTTCCCCTGGCCAAATCCCTGGACAACGTGGGACCCATCACCCGCCGGGTCGCCGATGCCGCCGCCATTCTGGGTGTCATCGCCGGGCATGACCCTAAGGATGCGACCTCCAGCCATGGACCCGTCCCAGACTACACCTCCCTGCTCGAACAGGATGTCAGCGGTCTGCGCATGGGCATTGACGAGCGCTTCCTCAGCGAGGGGGTGCACCGGGAGGTGTGCGAGGCTGTGTTACAGGCTGTGGCCCAGCTGACCCAGCTTGGCCTGCAAGCGGTCGAGGTGGTGGTCCCACCCATCGAGCCGAATTTCATGATGGATACCTGGTCAACCCTCTGCGCAAGCGATGCCGCGGACGCTCACCGGGAAACCTGGCCCGTCCGGGCCGGGGAGTATGGCCCCTTCCGTGAGTGGCTGGAGTTTGCCGATAAGAAGACCGGGGCCGACTACGCCGCGGCCCACGCCACGCGCCTGGAATACGCGGGCAAGATGGCCGGCCTCTTTGAAGAGATAGACCTCCTGGTCTGCCCGGCCATGCCCTATGCCGCACCTCCAATCGGGGACGACACGCTGCCGCTGCCAGGCGACAACTATGTACGGCCTCGCTTCACCTACCCTTTCAACTTCAGCAACAGTCCCACTCTGACCCTGCCCTGTGGATTCACAACAGACGATCTGCCTATCGCGTTACAACTCGTCGGTCCCCACTTCGCCGAGGATACATTGCTGCGCGTCGGACATGCCTTCGAGCAGTCGACCGCCTGGCACACGCATCAACCGCCGCTGTAGAGGCGTCGCCAAAGATTGCCCCTGCTTTCCCATCCCAGCCATCTATTCATCCACATCCCGATGTGATGTGGCGTCGTCGTCCACCCAATCCGCCTCCTCTCAGATCATGCCCTGGCGACCGGGCACTTTGCGCGTGGGGCCGGGCTTGTAGCTGGGACAGGACTTGGGACCGTAGCAGAAGGTTTCCGTGCGGTAGCGGCGTACAGACGGATTCCAGTGGTCCACGATAATCTCTACAGCCATCCGGCAACTCCAGATGCAGCCCCCGCAGTCGCTGTCGTAAGTGCGGGCGGCCAGACGACGAAAGCCCCGCTCCCGGTAGACTTCCAGCGATGGCAGCGCTCCCGTCCACGGTGGCGGAGTGGAAGGCTCTGCCTGGGGACGTCCCATCGGCTTCAGTTTGCTCACCTTGTAGAACTCCGCCGGTTCGCTGCGCGGTTCGTCCGGGGGCAGACATTCGCCCTGCACCCCATCCCCCACCTGAAAGCTGTGTTTAGCCTGGGCTACCGGACCGATGCCCACTGTGAATACTTGCTCTTCGTTGCCTATAGACCCTTCTACCTGCAATAGATAGCCCAGGCCGCTCTGGCTCCGTTCATCGCCTGTCCTGAGCTTGTCGAAGGGAAAGAACGGTAGAGACGGATACGGGGCTGCACGGCGAGGATGTGGCCCTGCCAAGTCAGTTTGGCAGCCATGGGAGTTCTCCTCTTGTGTGAAGTTGGCTGGGCATAACCGGCTGGTCGTGAAATCAGTGGGGACGGGTCTGGATGCGGTGCCCAGAGCCTGCTGAAGATGGTCGGTCCGCACATACTTGGGACGCTGTGGTGGAGCGCTCCGTGCTACAGACCGGACTTTCATGCTGGAACCCAAGCACGTGGCGCAATGCCGTCAATGTCTGTTCTCACGTCAATTAGAACCGGTCTGTCCGCAGAAAAGGCCCTTTCAAGCGCGCTGGAGATTTCGTTTGGATGGCTGACTGTAATCCCCATGCAGCCCATAGCCTCGGCGATTTTGGCAAAGTCGGTTTCGGGGAAGAGCCAGAGTTCATCGGAGCCGGAGGTCTGACCACCGTAGATGGTTTCGACTCCGCGCTTCTCCTGGTTCAAGGCGTGGTTGTTGTTGACCAGGGTGACCGTGTGGATGCCGCAGCGCACGGCTGTTTCCAACTCGGACAGATGGTACCAGATACCGCCATCACCGGTGAAGCAGAGTACCGGGCGCTCGGGCGCAGCGCACTTGGCCCCCATAGCAGCGGGCAGGCTCCAACCCAATGAACCGGAACAGCGAATATACGACTGCTTCGGGTGTTTCAGATCGAGCATTGTCCCGGTCCAGATACCCGAATGACCTGTGTCGGAGACAAGAATGGCGTCGGACGGAAGGGCGTCGCTCACTTCCCGGCACAGCCGTTCCGGGCGCATGGGAAGGGTATCTGCGTTGACCTGCTCGCTCACACTTTCCTTCCACACCTGCACAAGCATCTGTACCCGCCCGATCCAAGGCTGACGCGGTTCGACGGATGCGACGTGGGCAAGCATTCTGCGCAGCGTATTGCGCACGTCACCCTGCATCCCTACCTGAATCGGATAGTTGCGGCCCAGTTCCTGGGGATTGATGTCGAGTTGGATGATTGGCGTTCCTTGGGGTGGAATGGTGTAGCCGTTGGTGACCTGTCCGCCTGTATGGCTGCCGATGAAGAAGACCAGGTCGGCCTCACACAGAATCTGGTTGGCGCAGGCTCGGGAATAGGAACCGGGGACACCCACGGCCAGGGGATGCCCCGCCGGAAACATGGCCTTGGCATTGAGGGACGTAGCCACGGGGATGGACAGCTTTTCCGCAAGGGCAATCAGTTCGGCTCTGGCCCCCGACGCCGTCACACCTCCGCCCGCGACGATGACGGGTTTTTCGGCTTGGGCAAGCAGATGCAGCGCAGCCAGCACCTGCTCAGACTCTGCTTCTGGTCGGAATGGAGGCACCATAGAAAACATCTCTTCGACAGTGACCTCAAAATCGACCTCAGCGTCCACCACAGCCTGCCCGGCAATTCCTTCCAAATCCAGGTGCGCCGGGCCTGGTGTGTCGGAGACAGCCGACCGGAACGCCTGGCGCAGATGCTGGGGAAGATACGCTGGCCCGGAGACGTAGCCGCTGTATTTGGCGACTGCCGAGAAGGGCGCTCTGTGGTCCACTTCCTGATAGGCGTGGCGCTGTTGGTTTCGCTGCAATTCCCGGCCCGTGATGGCAATCACCGGGGAGCAGGCCAGATAGGCGTCTTGCAATCCGGCGGCCAGATTCAGCGCGCCGACCGATTGAGCCATGCAAAGAGCGGGTGCGCGTTTGGCCCGGGCATAGCCGTCAGCCATATAGGCAGCAGCCTTTTCCCCATGTGTCTGAATGCGCCTGATACCCAGTTTCTCCATCTCCATCAATGCCCTGGGAGCGATGTAGGGCATAAAAAAGACGTGGCTGAGTCCATAGCCGTGAACTGTTTCGGCCAGAAAGCGGCCTCCACTCATCATTGTCATTGGATTCTCCTTCTACTCTTCCTGTAGATTGTCCCAGACGGATAAGGGTGTTGCGGCCAGGAGACCGGCGTCAACAGGCAGAACCACGCCGGAAATCCAGCGGGCTTCGTCGCTGGCCAGAAAAACCGCGGCCCAGGCCACATCCCAGGCGTCGCCTTCTGTTCCCAGGGGGCCAGCTTTGCGCCGCAAGGCGCGCTTCTCGTCCCCAATGTGGGCCACAAAAGGAGCGAAGAGATGGCCGGGCGCGATGCAGTTGACCCGAATTCCCTGGCGTCCGTGCTGTACGGCCATGGCTCGGGTCAAGGTAACCAGTCCACCTTTGGCCACCGCATAGGGGATATTGGGGGACATACCGGCGCGCAGGCCATCAATCGACGAGACGTGGATAATTGCGCCGCCGCCTCCATCGGCTATAGCAGGTACAGCGTATTTTGAGGCCCAGACCGCGCTCTTGAGATTCACATCTAAGGCACGGTTCCAGATATCTTCCTCCACCTCCGTCACCTTGCCAGAGCCGGATGTGCCCACATTGTTGAAGAGAATGTGCAGTCCGGCGTAGCGTTCCCGGCAGGTCGCCACCATCCGACGACACTCGTCTTCCTGCGTGACGTCGGCCTGGAAGACCGATGCCTCTCCACCCTCTGCCTCAATGGTTGCCTGGGTTTCCCGGGCGCGCTCGATTTCCAGGTCTACGAGCAGCACACGGGCTCCCTGGCGGGCAAAGAGAATGGCGGTTGCCTGCCCTGTGCCCGTCATAGGCCCCCGCGTCCCTGCACCGGTGACGATAGCCACTTTGCCGTCCAATCGTTTGTCGCTCATCTCATCCGCCTAATCCATATAAGTGCCGCCAGCCACAGTCATTGACAAGCCTGTCAGATAGTCCGACTCAGACGATGCCAGAAAGGCCGCCATCTGGGCCACATCTCTGGCCTGGCCGATGCGTCCCAAAGGGACTGTCTCGCCTGCGCGCGCAACCATCAACTGGCGTTGCTCGTCGGCGGATACGCCAGCCGGAGCAAGCGCCGCGGCCATCTCCGCCACCCGCTCCGTCTCTATCAGGCCGGGGCAGATGGCGTTCACATTGATGCGGTGGGGAGCCAGTTCCAGGGCCAGGGCCTGGGTGAAACCTCGGACGGCGAATTTCGAGGCGCAGTACGCGGCAAAGCGCGCCGTTCCCTTTTTGCCAGAAACCGAGGACATATTGATGATTTTGCCGCCCTGCCCAGCTGCAATCATCGCTTTTGCTGCGGCGCGGCAGCAGAGAAATGTCCCCTTGACATTCACATTCTGGATACGGTCCCATTCCACCTCTTCCAACTCGACTACCGGCACCCGGTCCCGCCCGGCCAGCGCGCCCGCATTGTTGACCAGAATGTCGATCTTGCCAAAGCGCTCCAGGGCCTGCCCGACCATTTGCTCGACCTGGGTTGACTGGGAGACGTCGGCCACGACAGCCAGTGCCTGCCGGCCTAGCCCCTCGATTTCCCGGACCACATCGGGCAGTCCGGTCCAGTCCGGCGAACCTGTCCGGTTGGGCACAATGTCATTGACGACGACATCGGCTCCTTCCGCGGCCAGACGCAGGGCAATCGCCCGTCCCAGCCCCGCTTTGCCGCCCGCCCCTGTCACCAACGCAACCTTCCCGTTCAAGTTGTACATTTGCTGCTCTCCCCTTGTCTTAACGTAACTTTTGCACAACCAGAGCAAGAATTGGAAAAAAGTGCGAAAAATGAATGGCCGTCATGACACAGAATCGGCCGTCATTGGTTGCAATTCTTTCCTTTTGACACGAATTGGCCCAGATATCGGCATTAGGCTGAAAAAATGAACCGCAGATTGCACAATTGTTACGTTAACGCGAATGGAAAGCGCCAATCTTTAAGTGCGCTACGGCTTGTACCAACCGCCGAAAGAGGCTGTCAGCTTCTGAGCCTCTTTCGGCCCCCACGTACCAGGCGCATATTCGAAGACAGACGTAGCATCGTCCAGAATCGGCTCGACAATCGACCAGGCGATCTCCACCGCGTCTTCCCGGGCAAAGAGGGTCGCTTCACCGCGCATGGCGTCGGTGAGCAGCCGTTCGTAGTCGCCCAGCATACTGGGTCCAGGCTCGTATTCGGCGGTCAA
Organism: Caldilineaceae bacterium; assembly: GCA_023384455.1. Classification (GTDB taxonomy): domain Bacteria; phylum Chloroflexota; class Anaerolineae; order Caldilineales; family Caldilineaceae; genus JACQGT01. The sequence goes on from JAHDWH010000008.1 coordinate 18,681, forward strand.
CTCCTCGACGCGGGAGGCCATCCCCTCGCCCGCTGCCTTTACCCGGGCGTCCAGGCCCAGAGTAATCGGCGGGGTCAGGCGGAAGCGCACACCGTTGCCCTGGCCGGGTGAGAATGTGGTGATGGGGGGCGGTTTAAGCCTCGCCAAGACTTCGGTGGTCGTCACCGGCAGGCTCTTGCCGGTGCGGATAAAGAAGGGTACGCCAGACCAGCGCCAGGAATCGATGTGCAGCCGCACGGCCGCGTAGGTCTCGACGCTGGAGTCGGGCTTCACACCCGGTTCCTTGCGATAGCCGGTGAACTGGCCGCGCACCAGATTCTTGGAATCGAGGGGTTCGATGGCGCGAAAAACTTTGGCGGTCTCGTCGCGAATGCCTTCCGGATAGCTGAGAACAGGCGGCTCCATTGCGATATAGGCTACCACTTGCAAAAGGTGGTTCTGTACCACATCGCGGATGGCACCGGTGGCGTCATAGAATGCACCCCGGCCCTGGACGCCGAAGTCCTCGGCCATTGTAATCTGCACGCTCTCCACGTAATTGCGATTCCAGATCGGCTCCAAAAAGGTGTTGGCGAAGCGAAAGTGCAGGATATTCTGCACCGCGCTCTTGCCCAGGAAGTGATCGATACGGAAGATCGAGTCCTCGGGGAAAATTGAATGGAGTGTTTTGTTCAATGCCTGGGCGGAAGCCAGATTCTGTCCAAAGGGCTTTTCGATAACGACCCGCCCTCCCGTAGCGCAGCCCGACTTGCCCAGTTGGGCCACGACTGTAGCAAAGAGGCTGGGCGGAATTGCCAGATAGTGGATGGGGTGCTGGGCAGTGCCCAACAGTTGGCGCAGACGCAGAAATGTACCCGGATCGGTGTAATCGCCGTCGATATATTGCAGAAGTTCCATCAGTTTGGCGAAAGCGGCTTTGTCCAGTGTGCTGTGTTCGCTGATACTCAGGCGCGCCCGGTCGCGCAGTTGCTCGATTCCCCAGCCGGATTTGGCTACGCCGATCACCGGCGCGTCCAGATTGCCCCGCTTGATCATCGCTTGCAGGGCGGGAAATATCTTTTTGTAGGCCAGATCGCCTGTGGCACCGAAAAAGACAAAAGCATCCGATTGGGGAACACGCATAAAGCCTCCTCTAAAAATCTGCTGGCTGATGGGTGCTGACCGCGATTATTTGCTGGGCAGTTCGTGATGACCGCCGAACTGGAAACGCATGGCAGAGAGTAGTTTGTCGGCAAAGTCATCTTCGCCCCGGGAAGAAAAACGCTGATCCAACGCCGCGTTCAATACAGGCGCAGGCGCACCGGTTTCAATGGCCGCCAGAACCGTCCAGCGCCCTTCGCCCGAATCGGATACACGGCCTGCAAACTGACCGAGTTGGGGATCGTCCACCAGCGCGGCCGCGGTCAGATCGAGCAGCCAGGAGGCGATGACGCTGCCCCGCCGCCACACTTCGGCCACATTCAGATCGAACTGATAATCTTCCGGGTGGCGCAGGGGTGTGGTTTCGGCATTGACATCCCAGCCCTCGCTGCCCACATTGGCGTGCTTGAGAATGTTCGGCCCCTCGGCATAGGCAGCCATCAGGCCGTACTCAATGCCGTTGTGGACCATTTTGACAAAGTGACCGGCTCCGTTTGGCCCACAGTGGAGGTAGCCTTCTTCGGCGCTGCCGCCCAGCTTTTCCCGGCCCGGTGTGCGCTCGATTGTGCCCATGCCGGGGGCCAGTGCTTTGAAGATCGGGTCCAAGTGTTGCACCGCGTCTTGCGGGCCGCCGATCATCATACAGTAGCCCCGTTCCAGCCCCCACACACCGCCGCTTGTGCCCACATCCACGTATTGGATACCCTTCTCGGCCAACTCCTGGGCACGGCCAATGTCGTCGATGTAATAGGAGTTGCCCCCGTCGATCACATTATCACCAGGCTGTAAAAATGGGGTCAGCTCCGCCAGAGACGCATCGACTGCCGCGGCAGGCACCATCAACCAGATGGCCCGGGGCGTCTTCAAGGCGGCGACAAACTCTGTCAGGGAAGCGCTTCCGGTTGCCCCCTCCCCGGCCAAAGCGGCCACGGCGTCGGCGTTGCGGTCGTAGACGACACATTCATGCCCCTTCCGCATCAATCGACGCACCATATTTGCGCCCATTCGTCCCAGACCAATCATTCCGAGTTGCATAGAAATCCCGTAACTACTCAGGCATCCTCTGCTTATTAACCACGGAACACACGGAACACACGGAACAAACTGAAAGAAGCGGAGAACTTCCGTGTATTCTGTGTATTCAGTGGTTATTTCTGTCGTTGGCTGAGTAGTTACGAAATCCCCCTGTAATCACTGAGATGGCCCTCGCTTGCGCGATTCCAGAAAAGCGACCAGATCATCCACCTCCGCTGGCATCAGTGTATCGGCAAAGGCGGGCATCAGATCGCCGCCGCCGAGGATACGGACAGTCAGTTGATTGTGGGAGAGACGCTCCCCCACAGTGGAGAGGTCTGGACCCCGTTGTCCTCCCTGCCCATCGATCTGGTGGCAATACTGACAGCCTTTGTCGTAAAAGAGTTGTGCGCCCTGGGCAATCGGCCCGCTGGCGACCCCAACCGACGCCTGGGTCAGTGGTTGAGCGCTAAAATCCGGCGACCAGGGCGACCGGGAACCCAATACCCAGAGCGGCGCAATCGTCACCAGCACCGCCAGCACAATCCCAATCGCCCAGGGCCGGCGCAGGGGATGACGCTCTCCCCGGTTGGAGAGCAAGGGCAGCAGAATTAGCGCTGCGCCAATCACTACCGGCCCAAGCACAATCACATAGGTTTCGATCCAACCGGGCAGCAGGGCTAGCGCGGCAAAGAGCCAGAGAAAATACCAATCGGGCCGGGGCGAAGCGTTAAGGTTGGTGGGGTCGGGCGGCGCACCTAACGGGGCTGGGCCGACCAGCCAAGCCAGCAAAAAAACGACAACGATCACGGCAACACCAAACAGCACATCCCGCCAAGCCGCGTCCGGCCAGAAGGGCACACCCTCCCGTTTAAGCAGGTCGTGATACCAGGAACGATAGGTTTTCGGATTCACCGGTTGACCCATTTGGGGTGGCTCGGAAATGCCATTGCGCAGGACCAGACCGATGTGGATGGCGATAAAGACAAAAATGATGGCAGGGATGAAGAAGACGTGAAAACTGAAAAAGCGGCTCAGCGTCGATGCGCCGACAGTCTCGCCGCCCAGAATGAACTGGGCCAATTGGGGGCCGACCACCGGCATCCGGCCCGCCATCCCTGTGGCAATGAAGATCGACCAAAGACCGTCCTGATCCCAGCGCAATAGCTGACCCGTAAAACCCATCGCCAGGGTCACGGCAAAGAGGACGACGCCCGACAGCCAGTTGACCTCCCGGGGGAATTTGTAGGCGGCGTAGAGATAGGTACGGATCATATGAATGCCCATCAGGACAATCATCGCCGACGCGCCGAAGTTGTGTAGCCCCCGTAACAGATTGCCGAAGGGTGCCTGATTGGTAATGTATTGCAGACTTTCATATGCGCCATCGGTGGCGGGCACATAGGCGCTGGCCAACGCGATGCCTGTGATTACCTGCAGGAGAAAAGCAACGAGAGTCGCGCTGCCAAAGACATAGGCCCACGTGGATTTGCGCGGTACCGGATGGCTGGCAATCGGCCCGACCAGCTCGGAGAAACCCGTGCGGTCGTCTAACCAGTCCCAAATGCTGCGCACAATACCCATCATCAAGCGTTCTCCCCAATGGCTCAATCCCGGACTAAATTCCGGACGTAAATGTGGTAATGGGAACCGGCGTTGTGCGGATTTCGACCTGCCCGTTGGAAATGCGCACAGGATAGCGGGCCAAGGGCTGGGGCGGCGGTCCTGCCACATTCTGCCCCTGATCGTTGTAGACTCCCCCGTGGCAGGGGCACATAAAAAGTTGCGCGCCGTCCAGCCAGCGCACGGGACAGCCCAGATGAGTGCAATTGACCGCAAACGCGGTGAAGTCTGTAGCACTGTTGCGGCGCAACCAGGCCGCTGTCTTGGCCGCCACACCGGCCCAGGGCAGGGGCGAGGCATCCTCGAAAGAGACTTCCACCGTCTGCCCGACCTGGAAGCTATCCACTGTACCCACAGCCTGCCAGACTTCCGGCGTCTTTTGCAGCAAAGGCGCCAGAATAAAGCCCAGGACAGGCACACCGGCCAGGGCTGCCCCCACTGTGCCCAGACCAACACTGATCGCGGTCAGAAAGCGACGCCGCTGCTGTCTCTCGCCGTCTTGTCCACCGCTGCCTCGACCCTTCTCGGCTTTATCCTTCGTCATAGCGCATCGCTCCAATCCAGCCTACCAGTGCTACGGCCAACAAAAACAGACCGACACCCGAAATAATCAGCGAAGTCACCAGACCCATCGCCAGGAAAGTCGTGCCCAGGGCCAGGAGTGCGGGCCAATAGGAGGGCGCGGGCAGAGGCTCTGGCGGCAATTCGATCCACTCATCCATACGCACCTTTGCCCCATCTCCCTTTGATTTGGTCATAGACTCGTTCCTCACTTCCTTGCACAGACCTACAGATAAATTCCCAAGTAAACCACCGCGAACAGGGCAATCCAGACCACATCGACAAAATGCCAGTAGAGAGCCACCGCGGCCAGGCCACGGGACGACAGACCCTTCACTTTCTTCCCCAGGCTTACGACCAAAACCGTCGTCAGCGCCACCAGCCCCACCAACAGGTGAAAGCCGTGGAAACCGGTCACAGTGTAGAAGCTGGTCCCAAACAGATTGCCCCCGACCGTCACGTCCTGCTGAAAGAGCGTGCGGTACTCCAGCCCCTGGCCGATCAGAAAGAGAGCGCCCAGCAGGATTGTGGCGGCCAGCCAAATGCGCCCGGACGCAGATTGGACCGCCTGGGCTTTCTCTGCGCGCCAGATGGTGAAGCTGCTGGCGAGCAAAAAGAGGGTGTTCAAGCCAGCCCGCAGCGGATCGAGCGCGGTCGTCGCGGTGGGCCCACCGGCGCTGGCGTTGTGCAGAATCAGATAGGCCAGAATGAGCAGCAGAAAGAAATTGGCCTCACCCAGTAGAAAGACCGAAACCCCCAGCTTATTCTTCTCCGTCTTTATCGGAATGTCTATGTCCGACCCGCGGCCTTCGGGATGCTTCCAGTCTGGGTCTTCGGGGTGGGCCACATCCCAGAGAGGACGACGGCTGCGCACGGGTGGCAGACGGTCAAAGTTTTGCACCGGCGGCGGAGAGGTGGTGGCCCACTCTAGTGTCCACGCCTCCCACGGGTTGTCGCCCGCGGCCGCGCCCCGGCGCAGGCTGACCCACAGATTCCACAGAAAGAAGAGCATTGCGACGCCCATCACAAAGGCGCCAACAGTAGAAAGCTGGTTCATCCACGTCCAGTCGGGGTAGTCGGGATAGGTGTAGACCCGCCGGGGCATCCCTTGCAGGCCCAGAATGTGCTGGATGAAGAAAGTCATATTGAAGCCGATAAAAAGCAGCCAAAAGTGCCACTTGCCCAGCTTCTCCGACAACATCCGCCCGGTCACTTTGGGGAACCAGTAGTAGAAACCGGCCATCACTGCAAAGAATGTGCCGCCAAAGAGGACGTAGTGGAAATGGGCCACCACAAAATAGGTGTCCGTCACCTGATAGTCGATGGGCACAGCCGCAAACATCACACCGGTAATACCGCCAATCGTAAACAGCACAATAAAGGCAGTGGCAAAGAGCATTGCCGTGGTGAAACGGATGGCACCCCCCCACATTGTCGCCATCCAATTGAAAACTTTAATGCCCGTGGGAATGGCGATCAGCATACTGGCCGCGCCAAAGGCGATATTGGCCGGTTCAGCCAGACCGACCACAAACATATGATGCGCCCAGACACTCAGACTGAGAAAGCCGATGGCCAGGGTGGAGAGGGCGATGACGCTATAGCCAAAAATGGGCTTGCGGGAAAAGACGGGAATGATCTCGGAAATCATCCCAAAGGCGGGCAGGGCCATAATGTAGACTTCCGGGTGGCCGAAAGCCCAGAAATAGTGCTGCCAGAGCAGGGCCGAACCGCCGCCGTCCGGTTGAAAGAAATGCGCGCCCAACAGCCGATCCACCACCAGCATCACCAGCGCGGCGTTGAAGAGGGAGAGGGCAATCACAATCAGAAAAGAATTGACCAGCATCATCCAGACAAAGAGGGGCAGACGGGTAATCGTCAACCCCGGCGCGCGCAGCTTGAGAATCGTCACGATAAAGTTGATGGCCGCTGAAACCGTCCCGATGCCGGTGATCAACAGCCCCAAGGCCCAATAATCCAGGCCGGCGTTGAACGAATAGGGCTTCTCGCTCAGGGGGGCATAGCTGAACCAGCCCGCGGCCGGTGCGCCCGCGGCCGGGCCGCCGATAAAGCTGAAATAGATCAGCAGCCCGCCAAAGACCAGCATCCACAGCCCCAGCGCATTAAGCCGGGGAAAGGCCATATCCCGCGCACCGATCATCAGGGGGATCAGATAGTTGCCAAAGCCGATCAGCATCGGCATCACCACCAGAAAAATCATTGTCGTGCCGTGCATTGTGAAAATCTGATTGTAGGCCTGGGGCGAGAGAAAGCTGTTCTCTGGGTTGGCAAGCTGCACCCGCAGGAGCAGGGCTTCCAGCCCGCCGATGGCAAAGAAAAAGAGAGTGACCAGCAGATAGAGAATGCCGATTTTCTTGTGATCGGTGGTGGCAAGCCAACTGATCAGCCCTTCATCGCTGGTCACTCTGGGGAAAGGCGCATCCATTTCCGGGACGAATTCGGCTTGGGTCATCGCAATGTCTCCAAATAGGCGACCAGCGCCGACAGGTCGGTCGAGGACAGGGAAAAATGGGGCATCTGATTGCCGGGCTTGACCGCCTGGGGATTGGTCAGCCATTTTGTCAGATTGGCGGTGGTGTTGTCCAGCACGCCCGCGCCCAATGTCTGGCGGCTGGCGATGTGGGTGAGATCGGGGCCGGCATTGGCCTGAGCGCCAGTGCCGCGGATGGCGTGGCAGTTGACGCAAGTCAATTCCTGAAAGCGTTTGGCCCCTTGCAGAGCTACGGTTTCTGTTGGCGGGGGCGGAATCGCTGCTTGCGCCTGCTGCCAGGCTGCGTATTCCCCCGGCGTCTGGGCAATCACCCGCAGGCGCATCCAGGCGTGCTGCATGCCGCAAAACTCGGCGCACGCGCCCACATAGACGCCCGGCGCGTCCGCTTCCAGCCGCAGATAATTGGAGCGGCCCGGCACGGCGTCCATTTTGCGTCCCAGTTTGAGCACCCAGAAATCGTGGATCACATCCACCGATTCAAGCTGAATCCAGACCGGCTGCCCTACCGGAATATGGATTTCATTGGCAGTGACAAACCCGGCCTGAGGATACCTGACCTCCCACCACCACTGGTGGCCGGTGAGGATGAGTTCCGGCGGCTGACCGTCCCGGGCCGGGTCTACCACCCGCAGGGTGTTGAAGGAGAGAACGCCGATCACAAGAATCAGCGCGGCGGGGGCTACCGTCCACAGAATCTCCAGCCGGGTGTGGCCGAAGACCTGGCGGGGTTCGCCCTGGCCGGGTTTGGCCCGAAAGCGGATGACGCTGTAGAGCGTCACCCCCAGGACAATGGCAAAGATCAGCGCCGAGAAGAGGGTGAGCGTGCCAAAGAGACGCAGAATTGCTTCTGCGCCTGGGGATGCCGGCCCGAAGATCGAAGTGTCAATGCTCATCCCGCCCCCCGCTGGTTTTCGTTCTGAATTTCATTGCGCATTCCAGAAAGAACTGTTTACGCCGACGCGACCTCGACCGTATAGTCGACGCCCTCCCACTTGGCGGCCCCGGTCCAGTAGAAAGTAAAGTGAATCTGCGTCCCCGGCAGCAAATCGGTCGTCACCAAATCTGCCACGTGCAGCCCCAGGCCCGTATCCCGGGTTGCCATTTCCTGGGTCGTCTGCCAACTGTCGCCGCTCCACCGCACCGTCGCTGGGTTGGGCAACTCAAGGCGCAGGGCGTTGCCAGCAGGCATTGTGCGGCATTTGTGGTTGAAGCGCCAGATTGTCGATGACGACTGGATTTTCTGCACCTGATAGCGCTGCACTGTTTGGGAAGGCATATCGAAGACAGCCCCCTTGTGCAGGGAATGGCGCAGCTTGACATATTCCGCGTGTGCCCAGACCAGAGGCATGGCCGAACCGGTGGGCCGCCCCAAAAAGAGTTCGTGGCCGGGAATATCATCCGTGTCCCACACCTGTTCCGGGAGCAGCCCTCCCTCATTGGCGAAACTTTCCAATGCAGCCAGTAGACTCCGGGCTTCAGTCAGGTTGCCCGCAGCGATCTCGTAGTGGGCGCGCTCGCCCGTCAACAACGGCCAGGGACGCCCGATACCCGTGCCGTCATAGGCCCGGCCATCCTCGTGCTCGCCGTAGCCATCCTCGTTGTAGCGATACCAGGCCGGTCCCCCCGGCAGTTCCTTTTTGAGTTCGCCATCGATGACCTTCACCGTATTGAGGATGCGCGGGTCAATGGCGGATCGCAGGCCAAAGCGAACCAGCGCCAGGGCATCCGGGCTGACAATCTGAGCCGCAATCGCGCCGCTGTGGTTCATTGGCCGATTCTTGATGGCGACCCAGCCCGCGGTGGGGGCCAGTTCGTCCTGGTCATCCTCGGCCCCGATGCGTACGTAATAGCCATCCACGCCATAGGCGCGGGCCAGGTCGCTCCCGCTGGCATAGGTCCAGCGCTCGATATTGCTGTTCCAATTGTCAGCTATCAGGCGCAGGTCCTGGGCAAGGGTCTGCTCCCCTTCGGTTTCGGCGACATCCGCAGCGACGAGGAGACCGCTAATGGCAACGGCCAGGGTGAAGGGGGAGTAGCCCCCGTCCTCCTCCCAGCGGTCCTGCTGGGTGACGGGGCCTGTGCGGGCCACAAAACCGGCGGCCCGACGCACCAGCGGCCACACGTCGTGGAGTGCCTCGGCGTCCAGCAATCCGTCCCGGCGGGCGTAGCCGACGAGCAGAATGGGGAAAGCCGCCTCATCCAACTGGACGCCGCCCCAATAGGCCGTGCCGTCCAACCACATATTCTGGGGCCAGTGCCCGTCAGATTCTTGCGTCGCCATCAGATAGCGCAGGACACGAATCACCTCATCCTGCGCGCCGGCAGCCAGCAGACCGCCCACCGATTCCACCATATCCCTCGTCCAGACCAGATGGTAGCCACCCAGATCGTCGTCCCCTTTGCTGGCCCCCCAGGGAATGGAGAGGCTGGCAATCAGGCCACCGCGAAACAGCTTGTCCTCGTGGGTGCGCAGGACGGCTGTGCTGATGCGGTAGAGATCGATGGCAGGGCTGTCTGGCGCGGCTGGCTCTGAAAAATCGAGCAGACCCGACTGCCAGCGCTGCCATTCGGCAATGAACGCGGCCCGGGCCGCGTCAAAACCCTTGAGCAGGCTGATGCGGGCGTGATGGGCCGCGGAAAATGCCTGCTGGTCAAAGCCCAGGGCCAGGACGAATTCGCCGTCACAGGCCGCCAGATCGATCTCGCCCACCAACGCCACATTGCCGTTGTCCGCGCTGTCATAGAACCAGCTAAGCTGCTTGTGCTGGGACAAATCCTGCCAGCCGTCGGAGACCCCCACGTAGCCCACCGAACGCGCCTGCCAACCAACCGAGGAGAGCAGGGCCAGCGCGGCCGCGCCCTCCCGTTGGGCATAGAGAACCGGCGCACCTTTGCTTTCGCCCAGCCAGGCGCTGTTGTTGGCCCCCCGGTTGCCCAGGTGGGGCGCGAGCAGCGCATAGAGGCGGTAGTCGTCCAGCGCGCCCACCAGGGGAACAAAACGCACCCGCTGGAGTACGACATTCCGCTGTGGGTCACTGATGATCTCCTTTTCGATGCGATAGCGCCCATCCTTCGCCCGGTTGACCAATCCATAGCCGGGCACGCCGACCGCCAGATGGCGCACCTGGGATTCGGCGTCTCGCTTCTCTTCGGAAAAATAGTCCCGGCCATCGGTCACGATCAGGCCCAGGTCCCGGGTGCAGGCAGAGTCCACCCGGGGGTAGTAAATTTCGTCGAGAATGCCGTGGCTGATGGTAAACCAGACTTTGCTCAGCGGGTTGCGGGCTGTGCCCACACCGCTCTTGGCGCTGGATGTCCATCGCGGTTGAATGCCAGGCCAACCGGGTGCGTTCATAGGAACTTCTCCTCTGGGTAACCAATCAATCGGTTGCAAGACGTTCGACTATACTTGCAGACTGTGCCTCACTGGGTCTTGACAGTGACCGGAGTGTCCGAGCCGAGGGCCATCATTAGCCTTTGGGTTAGCCCTGCTGCATCGAACTGCGCTCCACCCTTGGCAATGTCTACCTCCACACCATCGCCAGTCAGATAGACCCCTTGAACGACTACGCTACTCCCTGGCCCTAAAACCGATACCACCGCACGGTTTACCGTAGCCAGACGGACGGCTCGGCTACTGAGGAGCACATACGATTCGTAAAGAGGTGTGGCAACTACTATCGTGCCGACAATCAAGACAATTGCCAGAACTTGACCCAGTCGGCTGCGCGGCATACGCGGTCGCGGCGCATAGCCAACCACGAGCATGACCACCGACACGGCCAGTGTAATGCCAACCAGATTGGCTGCAAAGAGCAGCAACGCGCCCTGGGCAAGCAGCGGTCGTCCATCTTCCAAGAGCAGACCGACAGCACAAAGTGGCGGCACAAGGGCTACGGCAATTGCCACGCCCACCAGCACCGAGGACAGTTCCTTGCGTGTCCGGGCATACGCGCCGGCTGCACCGGCCAATATCGCCACGCCCAGGTCTCGCAGGTCTGGATCGGTGCGTGCCAGAAGCTGATCGGTCGGCATTGCCGTCGGCAAAAACAGCCCAATCACATAGCCAACCGCAATAACAGCAAGCGCGCCCAGCACAATGAAGCCTAACATGCGCAGTATTTCCCGCGTCCAGCCCAACGCAATTGCACCGCCCAGCGAGACAATCGGTGATCCGAGAGGCGCAATGATCATCGCTCCAATCACTGTGGCTGCTGAGTTTTGCGAAAGCCCTATTGAGGCAACGCCGGCCGCAATGGCGAGCATCACGGCAAAGGGTTGGAACCATCGCGGGTTGCTGTCAAAAAAGACTTCGGTCAATACAGTTCGACGGGCATCAACCTGTATCGGGAGTGTAGTGCCGTCGGCGCTTGCTGCCTCGATCGCAGCGATGAGAGATGGATCTTCAAAGTTTTGCATTGTTTTCTTTCATTCAGTGTCCTGCGCACATGCTGAATGAAACAGCGCCAGGAGTGGGCAAACGATACGATAACGATTTTCCTAATCCTCTGTACGCGCTTGAGGGAGATCGATGTTGAGATGTTCCGCAATTGCAGCCAGTAGATTCTGTTGTTCCTGTAGCATGGAGAACAGAAGCGCGATTTCCTGTTCGGCGCGAACATTTACGGCAAAATCGCTCTCCGCGCGCAGCTCCGCGTGGCGCCCTTGCAGATTCTGCCCTACCATAATCAGCGGCATCAATAGAATCTGGATCATATTGGAAATAAAGAGCCAGAAGACAAAGGCCGTCGGCGGATCGAACTGAAGTGGCTTGGGGGCCAGAAAGTTCCAGGACAGCCAAAGAATGGTCCAGGTTAGGATAACGAGGAAAAAGCCCATTGTTCCTACGTGGGTTGTAATCCACAAGGCAAGTCGTTCCAGGCGGCTCAAACTCTCCTCATGTTCCTTATTGACATTGGTGATGCGGGACTGTTTGTGCAGCAGTCGTTGCCATATGGCAGGATGCTGCTCTGGCTCTCTGCTGGATTGCGCCTGTGTCATTCTGCCCCCTTCTGTGGCTGATACCTGTCACCCCGTCTTGGCCAGGCGGCGCGCAAGCGCCGGGAAGCCAGGGCCATCATATCCTGAAGTGTGTCGATCACAAATCTGTCGCCCGCACTGGCTCGATTGAGAGCATAGGCGATAGTCATCAGGCGCGCTGGGCCGGGATAGATAAGATAACGCGGCGACCAGGTGGGGTTGAACTTTTCCTTGAACTCGTGCAGACCTTTAAAATTGTAGAATTGATTCAGATTTTCGTAAATGAAATGAATGGCGCGCTCCAGAGCAGGATCGTCGCTCTGTTCGCCCACCCCGGCCAGAGGACTCATCCCCAGGTTGAAGCCGGCGTACCCTTGTTCTTTGGCCCACTGAAAGAGAGATAGAAAGAGAAAATCCATCGTGCCATTTTCCACTTCCGGTAGGCGGCGCATAAGATCAAGCGTGACTTCATTGGCCTGGTATTCGGTGAGGATATTCGCGAAGGAAGTAATTTCGCCATCCTCGTTGTGAATTGCCATCACCGGGCAAGTCGACAAGTATTCCTCATCGAACCAACCCAGAGAAAAGCGCTTCTCGCGCCCGTGCGCCATCGTGAGCCAGGCATCGCTCACCTGTCGCAATTGCTGTAATAACTCATCGGAGTGGGGTGCTTCGTGCAGAACTGCTCCGTACCCCTGTCGCGTGAGCCGATTCACGGCGTTGCGCAGATGCTTGTTGCTCCTGCCTTCCAGGCTGAAGGTCTGCAAGTCGACAATGGCTTCGTGCCCCAGACAGAGAACGTCCAGACCGGCCTGTTCATAGGTCGGCAAATAGTCTGGCAACACTTGAAAAAAGGCCGGTGTCCAATCATTTTGGGCGCAGAGATTTTGAAACGCGGCAATCGCTGCGGGTATGTCCTCAGCCGGGCCAACCGGATCGCCCAAGGCCAGCGCGCCCCGCCCCTTCACGACATGCCCGATTATCGAAGCGGAGGCGACAAAGTATACTTTGTCTGGCAGCAGAAGCAGACGCGCCAGGGAGGATCGCCCATACTTCTCGATCACTGTCTGTGCGGTCGCGCGTTCGCTGGCTTTTGCACCGCCGCGCACCACCACCGGCCGCAGCAGAGCGAAGAGCGCGTAGAGCGCGGTTGCGCCTCCAATCCCGTAAATTGAATTGGCAAAATAGAGGCCAAAGCCGGTGACAGGATGCAAACCCGGATCATAAAACTGGGTGAACATCACAACTGTCTGTCGCACAGCACCCCACAGGTCATAGTTCACCCGATAGTGCCGATCCAGCAGGTAAAAGCCCAACGCGCCATAGGCCAACGTGAACAGGGCAGAACCGGCCAAAAGTCGCATGCCATGCCAGATGGAAGGCGCATCGGAGCGGGCGTGGAAATGATGCCGGGCCGACCACAGCCAAACAACCCCAAACAGCGCCAGGGCGGCTTCTTCAAAGTCCAGTCCTTTCAAAAGGTGGCCCGCAGCGGAGAAGGTGAGCATACCTGTGGCGAGCAACCATGCCAAGCGCTTGCGCCGCCATAAATGGGTGGACAGAACCACTAGCACAAAGCCCAGAACCGCAGACGCCAGCCGAGCGCCATTAACGGCTTCGATAGGAATGTATTCAGCCAGAAACTGCAACCGGGACGACAGGCCCGGCATGACGGCGGAGATCAGATTGATCAGACCAATTGCTGCCACGCCCAGGGCGGCCAGGCGCACACTCCATACCTCCTGTTGCACCTGGCGTTGAGGGGCAAATGTGCGCAGTCGCCGGAGCACAAAGAAGCCAATCAACAACGGCAACCAGAAGCTGAGCCCCCGGAAAGCCAGGGCCACTACCGTTGCCGGCCCGGACGCCAGCCCCAGAGATGTGAAGACCAGGGCCATCACCCCTTCCACAATTCCAATGCCCTGGGGTGTAATGGACACAATCCAGAAGAGAACCCCCATGGCATAGCCCGCTACCAACGGCCCCAACCCGACCGGGCCCAGAAAGGCCAGAAAGAGCGCATAGATCGTGGCTATATCCAAGGCGTGGGCCAGAAAGGAAACGAGCAGAAGATGGAACACCCCTTGGGGCCTGGCGCGAAGAGCGTCGCTAGCCAGGGTGAATTCCTGGGTTGTCTCTGCGGCCCAACCGTCCCGCAGTAAAGGTCTACGCGCTATCCTTTCACTCAACTCATTGGTCGTTCGTTCTCCCCAGCCAAGCAGTCGGGCCAGCTGGGCAGGTTGGCGAAAACCCAGCCACACAATCCCAGCCATCAGGGCAACCAACAACCACAGGATGGCGGCAGTCACTAACTCATAGGTCTGAAGGGTATGGGTGAAAAAGAGATAGATCAGGCCCACCAGTAAAATTAGTGCGAAGACGCCGTAGTCTGCCAGCAAAGCCAAGAGCGTTCCTACTGCCGCGCGCGTCGAAGACTGGCCCCTCTGTGCAGCGTCGTCGATGAACAAAGCGTTACCGGCAGTGCCTCCCGTTGGTGCCGCCACATTGACGAAGATCGAGGCCAGCAGAACGGGGAGCACATCTTTCAGGCGCGCTTGCACCCCCACCAATGAAAACGCAACCTGGTACAGAGATGCGAAAGCGGTGTAGTAGCACACCTGTATCCCCACGGCCACAAGAATCCATTGCCAGCGGCCGCCGGACAATGTCGAGAGTAAATGTTGCAGTTCTGTGAAGCGGCTAATCGCGATCCACAGGCCGACAATGAGAATGATCCACAGGAGTAAGCGTCGAATCACAGTCACTTTCCTTTTGTAGCAGTGTTTGTCATCAAATACATTTTTGGGGTTGGCAGGCAAACTGCCTGAATGGTCAGCCGCTGGTTGGGACAGGTGCGTACTCTGCTTGGCTACCTATCCACTCTTTGCACTGTAGCGGCAATCTCATCCATCCGGTCGCGGGCAGCCTGGCGGTTTTGGCTCATCATAATCATTGGCGCTGTGTAGGCCGCCTGCAGGGAGAGAAGCAAATTCATCAGGATAAACGGATAGGGATCCCAATGCAGAATCGATGCTGTCAGATTGAGAATCACCCAGACTACCAGCAGGGCAGACTGGATAATGATAAAACGCCAGGAGCCTACAACCCGGGCAATCGTATCCGCGGCGCGCTGACCAAAGGTAAGACGCTCGTCGTACAGAGCGTTGATATCTCGCACGGGTGGATGACTGTGCTCGAATGGATGGGGAAACTTAAATCTCGCCATAGAAAACACTGCTTCCTTTCTGAAGTCGTACTGGCATCGCCTGTATTGTCACCCTTGATAAAGTTGGCTTACCGGGCAACCATCTGCTTTCTGCTGTATCATTCACCGCATCATTCCAATTTGATTGGGCTTGCATCGAGTCATAGAGACATTCATAGCTGCGGAGTACCTCTTCGTGGCTATGCTGTTCTGCTCGTCGACGGCTGGCTGCCCCCATGGCCGCCCAGTGGTTCGGCTGTCCGGCAAACCTTTCCAGAGCGCGGGCCGCGTCCTGGACATCCCCCGGACAAAAGAGCAGACCATTCTCCCCGTCGGTCACCAGTTCGGGGAGAGCCTGGGCCTGGGCGGCCAGAATCGGTTTGCCGGACGCCATGGCCTCCAGGGTGGCAATGCTCAACAGTTCGGCATCGCTGGGCATGGCAAAGATATCGGCACAGTTCAGCAGCAGTGGGAGATCGTTGTCCGACACATGCCCAAGAAAATGGACTTTCGCCTCCAGCCCTAGCCGTTGAGCTAGCTCCCGAAGTTCCTGAGCCGCGGCACCCTGCCCGGCAATGGCCAGGTGAATGTCTGTTCGCTGGATGCACGCCAACCCGCGCAGCAATACATCCAACCGCTTTTCTCTGTCCAGCCGTCCGACAAAGAGTGCAAGCGTCTTTCCCAATGGCAGCCCCAGGCGCATACGTACAGCTTCTCGATCCAGGTCAGCCATCGGCGCGAACCTCCGCGTATTGACACCGCACGATATAGCCTGCATCGGTTGGCCTAATCCCTGGCCGCGCAAGATGACCGCGGCGCTTGCCGATTGCACAGTGACCACATCGGCCAATCGGTACACATCTACCATCCAACGCCACAACACCCAACGGTACAGCGGCGCAAAGTGTAGCCATCCCGGCAAGTAGGGGGAGAGATTGTCCGGCAAAAAATGATTTGTCGCGACCAGCGGAATGTGCAGGCGGTGTGCTTCCTGGGCAAACGCCCGACACAAGGGATAGTGATCGTGAATGTGTACCACATCTGGTCGAAACCTACGCATCAGGTCTTTGGCAGCGTGGCGGTTGGTCACAGTCACACGCGCATCCGGATGCCAGAGGGTCAGGGGGATCGAATGTATCGCTTTAAGCTGAACCCCTGTCGAGGCAAAGCTTGACTTAGGCGTTCCATACTCAGATGGGGTGGCAACAAGCACTGTTTGCCCTCTTGTTGCCAGACCTTCGGCCAGACTATGAACAAAGACGGCCTGTCCATTGGCGGCAGGCGAATAGGTGTTTGTGGCGGTTAGAATGCGCATCGAATCCTTGCTTTCAATGATAGAGAGTTGATTTACTCGATAGGTTTTGCTTCGTTCCGATCCTCCACGGGCCGCATGCGCGCAAGCATTCTGGGCCGCAGCCAGAAGATCATCCCAGCGACCACAAGCAGAGCGCTGCCGACCGCGAACATCTCGAATCCTTTGGCGATCTGGATCAAATAGCCCGTAGCAAAATAGCCCAGAAGGATCAAGATAGTGCTCCAAATCATCTCGCCGGCGAAGACAGCGGGAAACCATCGCCGACAGGGAATCTTAAGTAAACCGGCCACGACCAGCGTAGGAATCATCAAGCCGGCTGTCAACTTGGCCACGAAAATCCACTGAGACGCATGGGTGTGCAGCCGCTCCTGCATCTTGTCCATCTTTTCCGGCGAGACTCCAAAGCGGTTGCCAAAGTGCAAAAGCCAGCGGGTCTTCCCCAGCCGTCCTACGCCATACCAGAGGGAGTCTGCGCACAGGTTGCCAATCACAGCAGCCCCAAAGACTCCCGGCAAATGCATGGCCCCCATCGAAACTGCGGCCGCACCGGCCAATGTAGCCATCGGTCCCTCCAAGGCCACGAGGAGGGCCAAAAGCAGATACCCCCAGATACCGAATCCGCCCATCATATCTGTTGCCCACTGTTGAGCCGCGTTAAAGGAGAAAAGTTCAGTCATAGGACGACGAATGGATTGAATCTACAGAATAAAGAGCAGTGTGCCGGCCAAGATTGCTAAAGTGCCCAGCACAGTTTTCCACGTCAGCGGCTCGTGGAGAAACAGCGCGGACAGCACCAGAATCATCGCCAGGCTGGATTTGTCGATGGGCGCCACGAAAGAGGCGTTGCCCATCTGCAATGCGCGAAAATAAGCCAGCCAGGACAGACCGGTCGCCAGTGCCGAAAGCACCAGCCAAAACCAGGTGCGGGGCGCAAGCTGGCCTACGGAGCGAATCTCCCCCGTAGCGGCCACGATGCCCCAGGCGAGAATCAGAATCACGACTGTGCGGATGGCGGTGGCCAGGTTGGAACTGACACCCTCCACGCCCAGCTTGGCGAAGATGGTTGTGAGCGCGGCAAAAAAGGCCGACAACAGGGCGAAACCCCACCAGGGCAACGACGAAATTGTGTTCAATGCACACCTCCCAATGGATAATTACCCCTGGATTTCGCGCCCCTGCGGGCTACATTCATCCGCTGCCAGCGGCAGATTCACTACGAAAACAGTACCCCCGCCGGCAGGGCTGGAGACGTCAATGTCTCCGCCGTGGGCCAGGGCTATCTCTTTGGCAATCGCCAGTCCCAGGCCGCTGCCGCCCCGCGCCCGGCTGCGCGCCGGGTCCACCCGATAAAAGCGCTCGAAAATATGAGGCAGATGCTCAGGAGGGATGCCTGGTCCTGTGTCAGCCACCTGGACATGAACCCAATTCCCGCTGCCCGATGCGGTAATGCTGACCTGGCTTCCCGGCGCATGGGCCATAACGTTGTCCAGCAAATTGAGAAACAATTGTATAAGGCGATCCAAATCAGCACACAAAAGCAATCTGGCGGGTAGGTCAGATGTAAAGCTCATTCCCTCGGCTTCATTCTGTTCGGAAACCTGAGCGGTCAGATTCCTGAGCAACTCGCTGATGTCCACAGACGCCTTCTGAAGCACAAGCTGGTCATTGTCGCGCCGGGAAAGGACGAGCAGATCGGAGACCAGTCGGCTCATTCGCTCCACTTCTGCCTGAATCGAATGCAGTGTTTCAACGTAGATAGCTGGTGAGCGGGGCTTCTCTAGCGCCACATCCACCTCTCCCCGCAGAATGGAAAGGGGTGTACGCAGTTCGTGGGAGGCATCGGCGGTGAAACGGCGCTGGCGCTGAAAGCTGGTAGCCAGTCGGGTCAGCATATCATCAAACGTGCGCGCCAGACGCCCTACCTCGTCATCCGGGAGATGATTACTCAGAGACTCCCGCTGCTCCACCGTAGAAGCGCTGATAGCGGCTGCCTCCTGGCGCAGACGTTCGATGGGGGCCAGGGTGCGGCCAGCCAGCCAGTAGCCACCGGCCAGGGCCAGCAGCATCACAATTGGGCCACTGAAAAGGAGTAATACCAGCAACGCATTGAGCGCCTCATCGATCGGTTCCATCGACCGGGCCACCTGCAGATAAGCGGCGGTTTGTCCGCTCAAGGGGACGGGTACGCTAATCAGGCGATAGCTTCCCCCAGAGTCGTGTTGTCCGTCTCCCTCTCCATTCTGCTGCTCCGCCTGCCCGTCGTCCTCGGTCACAGTAAAGGTTCCTCCTTCGCCTGCCAGAGAGGCGGGAAGGAGTGGAAGGTGGGGTTGACCGCGCTGGTCGACGGTCATGCCATCCAATGTCACGAGACGGAGCAGGTCATCCTCGCTGCTGAGTTGGGCACCGGCAACATCCCCGCGCGCAAAACGCAGACTTCCATTCTCGTTTTCCACTGTGGAGACTAGCTGGTCGGCGCTCAGGCGCAATCCACTATCGACTGCGCGCAGCAACTCAAGGCGCAGGCTTAGATAGAGAAATCCTCCCAAAAGGAGCATTACGCCGAACATCAACCCGGCAGCGAGCAAGGCCATACGGACGCGTAGTGTTTTAGCCATAGCTGCCTTCTGCCAGGCGATAGCCCGCGCCGCGCACGGTCTGGATCAATTTTTCATCAAAGGGATCGTCGATTTTTTTGCGTAGATAGCGTACATAGACATCCACAATATTCGACTGACTGTAGAAGTCATAGTCCCAGACGTGCTCCGCGATTACCGTGCGGCTGAGTATCTGATTGGGATGGCGCATGAACAATTCCAGCAGGGCGAATTCCTTGGTTGTCAGATCAATACTCTGATCGTCGCGCTCGGCCAGATGGGTGACCAGATCGAGGGTCAGATCGGCCACGCGCAACTGGGTGGTTCGCTGGTCACCTCCCCGCCGGCGCAATGCCCGCAGCCGGGCCAGCAACTCCTGGAAGGCAAAGGGTTTGACCAGATAATCGTCGGCACCGGCGTCCAGCCCCGCCACCCGATCCTCCACCGCGTCTTTGGCCGTCAGCATCAATACGCTTGCGTTCCCACCTTTGGCCCGCAGCCGTTTGCACAGGGCAACCCCATCCAGTTTAGGCAGCATCACATCCAGAATGATAATGTCGTAGGGGAAGTTCTGCGCCCATTCGTAGCCTTCTTCTCCGTCGTAGGCCACATCGACGGCGTAGGCATTTTCCTCCAGCCCACGTTTGATAAAAGCCGCGATCTTATGTTCATCTTCGACAACCAATACACGCATTGCATTACCTCCAAATTCTGGGTTTTCTCTGCCCCAGAGTCTGTCCTGTCATCAAGCCACTTTGGAGACGACATTCTGAGATGGTTCCTGGTGGGATCGCCAGCGGTGAACCCCCACGGGGATGCTGACCCAAAGCAGACCGAGGGTCCAGCCCCCCACAATATCCGACGGCAGCGCCAGACCCAGAAAGAGAGTAAAAATGCCCCCGGCCAACACCACAAAAGCGGTGACTGTGTAGATGTTCACCTGCTCTCCCCAGCTCCGTTGACGCGACAACAGATAGGCCAGCCAGCCATAGACAGCCAAGGAGAGCATGGCCGGCAGATCCGGGAAGCTGTAGCCGCTGGTCCACCACAGCAGGTCTGCCTCTGCTGGTGCGGGTCTTTGCAGCCAAACCTGCAAGGCCAGCGCCACAGCCAGCGTTCCCAGACCATTGATTAGGGTGAGCCAGGCGGCAAGAGGGCTGCGCCAGGTTGACGCTGGCCTCTTCTCTCTGCCCGGCCACAACAGCCACAGAAAGAGGAGCAGAGCCCCTCCCAGCAGAATTCGTACATCCGTTAACCAGATGAGCCATTCCAGCCAGGAGGAAACTTCGTTGGCGCCGGCGCGCAGCCAGGGCGTAAAAGCCCGATCCAACTGGGCCAGCACCGGGTCCCGTTCCAGGATGGCGTCCACCAACTGGCCGAACAGCCAGCCGCTGGCCCCCAGCAGTCCGATATAAATCCCAATGCCCACCCGGATGCCCTGGGACAGAACCCAGCGCTGTCCTCTCTGCCAGCCCAGGATCAGTCGGCCCAGCAAACTGCCCCGCAAGGAGTCTGTCCCGGCCTGCCAGCGTCGGTTGAGCCAGAACAGGAAAGCGGCTGTCAGGGCCAGCACAACAATGACCGCTCCCACCGCTTTGATCCAGCGTTCGATGAGAGGCAGGTTTTGTCCAAAGAAGTAGCCCAGACTGCCCATCAAAACCGCCCACACGACGCCACCTGCCGCGTTGTAGAAGGTGAATGTGCGTGTAGGCATGTGATTAATCCCGGCCAGTACAGCCGCAAACATACGCACAATAGGAATAAACCGGGCGAGAAAGACAGCTTTGGGTCCATGACGCTTGAAAAAGTCCTCACTCTGGGCCAGTTTCGTCTCGTCGAATTCGACAAAGCGGCTCAGGATGGCCCTGCCGTGTCGTCGTCCCAGGAAATACCCCAAATTGTCGCCCAGAATCGCGCCCAGGGCCGCGCTGGCGATCACAAAATAGATGTTCAGCTTGCCATTGGCGGCCAGCGCCCCGCCCAGCAAAAGCAGTGTCTCGCCTGGGGTGGGGAGCCCCATACTTTCCAGGCCGATGCCCAGGGCGACCAACGGATATCCAAGAATCTGCAGCCAGTAGTCCCAGTTCATGAATAGATTGTCTCCTGGTTTTTGGGAGCGCTCGGCTGAAAAGGCCGCGCCCCTGGGCTTTCGGCAATCGGCACGTTTGGCCGGAAATGGCGATACAAACGCCAGGCGACAGTCAGCCAAATCGTGCCCAGCGCCAGCGCGCCCAGCACATCGCTGGGGTAGTGTACCCCCAGATAAATCCGGCTGAAGGCGACCAGAGGAACGATCAACCCAATCAGAAACCCCCAAAGTGGCCTTCGATGCTGCCACAAATAGAGGGCCAGAAAGCCATAGAAAGCAGCCGCGGCAATTGTATGGCCGCTGGGAAAGCTGTAGCTGGTTTCCACGCTCAGTGGCGGGAAGACAGAGGGCCGGGGCCGGCCGAAAAGCCACTTAAGCACTGTATTGATGGCCGTTGCACCGCCCAAGCTGAACCACAAGGCCCAGATCGTCCAGGGGTCTACTTGCCGCCAGAGCCACCAGGAGACCCCCAACAGCGCCAGAGCGACGCCATAGGTTCCCAACTGGGTGATCCCAAGCATCGTCCAATCCAGCCAGGGCGCGCTGAGGTTGTGGACGGCCAGCATCAGGGGCCGATCCCAGACAAAACCTTCCTGCAGCCAGACATCGCCGGCCAGATCGAGGAAGACGGCTGTTGCCCCAAGCAGCAAGACGATGGCTGGCAGCCAGACGCGCAACATCCGGAGGAGCGCTCGTCTACGCGTTGGGAAACGAAATTGGTTACACATACTTTCCATAAATTCTATCCACCTGTCAGAAGTGAAGATCGTATCGTAACAATACACCGATTGTGTCGATACAGATTCTCGTTCTACTTGTTCCATATTCTGGTTCTATTCAAACTCAAAAAGATTAAAAGAAGATTAAAGGAGGATGGGTTCTTCCGAATGGTAACAGAAAAGGCGCGCCTGAAAAAGGTGCTATGACGCGCAGAGAGGCCGGTGTCTGTACAGACACCGGCCTCTCCCTCTAGCAAATCTTCAGTTCGTTGGGCGCTATCCTACTTGCCTGCGGCGTCCTCAGTGCCTGGGACTTCGGTGGCGTCGTCCGGCTGGCCCGCACTCTCCTCCTGGGCATCGTCCTGGTCGCCGTCTTCGTGCTCGTCCTGGACGTCGTCGGTGTCATTGGCTTCGGCCTGTTCATTCTCACTCTCGTCGGCCTCATCCACTTCAGAGCCATCGTCGTCCTGGTCGGTGTAGAGGACGGCGGCGTTGCCTGCATCGACCTTCACATCCATCCCGTTGTCCAGTTCTACGCTGTAGACCAGCACACCGTTCTCGTTGTCCAGTTCACTCTTGACTACCTTCGTCCCTGGATTGGCAGCCAGGGCGGCGGCTTCGGCCTCGGCGGCGGTGATCTTGGCCTGGCCCTGGAGGGCAGCGGCTTCGTCGGCCTCGCTCATGCCGTCTGTTGCCTTCTCGTCCACCAGGATGCTACCCGTGTAGCTGGGGTCCTGGGTGGTGTCGCCGTCTTCCTGCTGTTGCTGGACAGCGGGCGCCGGGGCGGGCGGGTTGGTCGTCTGGGCGTGGCCGATAAAGGCGGTTGTACCCAGGCCGCCTAGCAGAAGCCCTGCGGCGGCGGCACTCAGATAGACTTTGTTCTTCATCTGCTTCAACATTGGAACTCTCCTTTGGATTGGGAATCGCCGTGCGATTCTGGTTCACTTGCTGGCCTCTCTGTCTGCCAGCTTGCCCATAGAATAGCGCCCCTGTATGAGAGCAGCATGAATCCAAAATGAGAGTTCTCTCATTCTAAACAGCCCGGTTTTTGCGCTCCTATCCTATCTTCGCAAGGGGGAGGAGTGGATCTCTGTGCCCGCCTGTCACTTGTCCCATTTAAACAAGGCTTAACCAAAGCGGCGTTGAATGATTTTTGTTACACCAATCGATGCTGCCAACGCAGCCACAAGACCGTACAGATAAGGAAGGAGAGGCGGAATGCAAACTACATCGGCGATTCAGACCGACGCCCTAACACGAGCCTACGCAACATTCATTGCCGTAGACAAACTGACGTTGAGCGTGGCCCAGGGCGAAATTTTCGGTTTCCTGGGCCACAACGGCGCCGGCAAAACAACCACTATCAGTATGCTGACCACACTGCTGCTGCCCACGTCGGGTTCGGCGCAGGTACTAGGGCTGGACGTGGTGAAGCAGAACCTGGCCGTCCGCCAGCAGGTCGGCTACGTACCAGAACAGGTCCGCCTCTACAACGATCTGACTGTAGAGGAGAACCTGGGCTACTTCGCCGCTCTCTCCGGTGTGACCAACATTCCCCAGCGTATCCAGGAAGTGATGACGCTTCTGGGACACCCCGAATGGCGGGAGCGACGGGTGGGTGGACTTTCCAAAGGGATGCGCCAGCGCATCGGCATTGCCCAGGCTCTGCTCCACCAGCCCAGCGTCCTCTTTCTGGACGAGCCATCTTCTGGTCTGGACCCGGAAGGCAAGCGGGAGATTCGAGAACTGATTGGCCTGCTCAACCGGGAATTCGGCATCACGATTTTTATGAACACCCACGAACTGAGCGAAGTGACCAAAATTTGTACCAGTATCGGCATTATGAACCACGGCCATCTGGTGATGGCCGACAGCTTGGCGAACGTCATGGCCCATTTCCCCGACGCCGCTTCGCTGGAAGATGTCTATCTGCACTACAACGAGCAGCAGAAGGCCGTAGTCCCAGCCTGACGGTAGATGGAAAGTGGAACGCAACGCCCGGAGGACACCCGACAGAAACCGCCGATTTCCACAGATTCAATCCGTGTGAATCCATTCTATCCGTGTCCATCCGTGTTCTTTTTGCACTTTAGTCACAAAGAAAGAAACCCTATGAACACAGTTCTGGTTATCGCCCGCAAGGAGTTTCAGAGTGTCTTCCGCAACCGCCTGTTTGTGACAATTGCCCTGCTCTTTCTGGGTATGTCCATCCTGTCGGTCTGGATTGGCAGCACGACCAAACACGCGGAGATGCGCCTCTACAACGAATTGGTCGTCTCCCTGACCGCAGCCGGAAACAGTGCCCTGCCTGCGCCGCCACAGATTCACACATTGACGATTCTCTCCAATTTGAGCGAATACGTGGCGATCATTGGGGCGATTTTAGCCGTCATTCTCGGTTACAACAGCCTGATCGAAGAGAAGGAATCGGGCGGTCTGAAGCTGATCCTCTCTCGCCCGGTCTTCCGTGACCGCCTGCTCACAGGCAAACTGCTGGGCGGAGCCGCGGTCATCGGCCTGTTGCTGGGGCTGGCCTTCGTCTTCAATCTGCTGCTGCTGGTGCTGGTCGGTGGCATCTGGCCCACAATGGGCGAAGTGGGCCGCCTCTTCACATTCGTACTCATGGCTTTCGCCTATATGCTCATCTTTCTAAGCGTATCCCTGATGCTGAGCGTCAAACTGCCCAGCGCGTCCCAGGTCTTTCTGATCTCTCTGGTGCTGTGGGTAGTGTTCAGTTTTGTGCTGCCACAAATGGCCGATACGCAGATGGTCAACAGCACAGTCGTCAACAGCGTGACCGGCGTCGCCAGCCAGATTCCGCAAGATACTGCGCTCTCCCAAACTCTGAACTTTCTCTCACCCACCTGGCATCTGCGCCACATCGGCAGCCAACTGTTGGAGGCGACGACGAACGGCGCGGGGTTGACCGGCGGTGCGCTGGCGACGCAAAGTGTGATGACGCTGCTGCTGTTGCTGGTGCCGTCGGTTCTCTTCGGCGCCCTGGCCTATGCCCTCTTCCTACGCGATGAAACACTGGTGTTGGAATGAGAATGAGACTGAACTTTTCACAAGCGCTGATGCGGGGCATCACCGTCGGTCTGGCGCTGCTGATCCTTCTGGCGAGCCGTCTGCCAGCCCAGGCCGACACGATCGCACTGTCTGAGACAGTGCAGGCGGGCGAGACAGCCGTCTTTACCCTCGAAATTCACAACGAGACGACGGCCAGCCACACCTACACGCCCACGCTGAGCGGATTGCCCGACGGTCTGACGATTTCATTCAGCCAGGGCGGGCCGGTTATGGACAAAATTGTGATTCCCGCCCAGAGCGCCGAGCAGATTGTGGCCCGGGTGGAGACGGCTCGGGAGACACCCGTAGGGAGTTACAACGGCCAGTTCGTCGCCACCCGGGATGACGGCACTGCCCTGACAATTCCGCTGGATTTGGTCGTGGCCAATACCTACGCGGTGCAGATCGCCAGCCAGACCCTCAATCTATCGGTCTTCAGCGGGCAGGAGTTCACCTTTGACCTGACCGCTGTGAACAGCGGCGCGGCCCCGTTGACCCACGTGGCTCTACAGATGCAGACGCCGGCCAAGTGGATTGTGCAGACCGATCCGGCCCAGGTCGATTCTCTGGCAGCCGGGGCGAGCACCGCCTTTCACGCCAAAGTGCTGGTTCCGCCCTCCCAGATGGCTATCGACCAGCCGGTGAAGTTGACCGTAAGCAGCGATCAGGTCAGCAGCGCCGACGGTACTGTAATCGTCCGGGTGCAGAAGAGTCCCAACTTTCTCTACGGTGCGGGGCTGATCATCGCCCTGGCCGTCGCTGGTGTCTTTCTCTACTTCCGCCGTCAGGGACGGCGATAGCGTAAAAAGAAGGACACGGATCGACACGGATAAGGCGGGTTTGCACGGCTTCAATCTGCGAAAATCTGCGTCATCTGCGCAATCTGCGTTCCTATTTTGAAAAGGAGTTTCCAATGTCTACAAGTGTGAGTGTTTCTCTACCGCCGATTGTAACACCGGGCCCATCGGCTACACCGACAATCTATCCCGCGCCCAAAGCCCGCACGATTCTGACGACAATTGCCCGCAAAGAGATCAGCGACGCCCTGCGCAACCGGCTCTTTCTCCTGGCGCTGGTGATGCTGGTAGCCCTGAGCCTGGTGGCTGTGGGGCTGGGCGCGACGACCGTCCACACCCGGCTGGCCGAATATCAGCAGTCGGTGGACCTGCTCAAGAGTCTGGGCAAGACAGATATTCCGCCTATGCCCACCTTCAACCCACTGGCTGTCTCCAAGACATTCATCAACTATCTGGCTATGCTGGGCGCGCTGATGGCGATGATTCTGGGCTTTACGACCATCGACAAAGAGCGCCGGGCTGGTTCGCTGTCGCTGATTCTCTCCCGTCCGGTCTATCGGGACCAGTTGCTGACGGGCAAAGTGTTGGGCAACGCTGGCCTGATGCTCGCCCTGACCCTGGCCGTGGGTGCGGCGACAATCGTCGCCCTGGCCGTCATCGGTGGGGTCGGGCTGGGCGGCGACGCGGTGATGAAAGTAACGCTGACAATGGGAATGTCCTGGCTCTATATGCTGACATTCTTTCTGCTGGCGATGTTCTTCGCCCTGTGGATGCCCAACAGCAACCAGGCGCTGCTGCTGACGGTGATTATCTGGCTGGTCTTCGCCTTTATCTTCCCCCAGATCGGCGACACAATGGACCTGGACAACCAGCTACCCGGCGGTTTCTTCGCCAGTATGGGCATGAGCAAAGCCCAGGCCACGACAGCTCTGCAAAAGTTCCACCTCTACGAAGTGATACGCGACGGCGTGGAGGAACTATCCCCCACCAAACATTACGAACGCATCAGCTTTGCTCTGCTGGGCGTCAAAACTGAATTCGCCAAGAATAGTTGGCTGGAGGTGCTGCAACTCAAAATCGTCAATCTCATCGGACTGCTCGTGCCCATCGTTCTCCTGCTCAGTGCTTCGTTTATGGTCTATCTACGCCAAGAAACATAGACGACGGCAGACTGCAGACCGCAGACGGCGGACAAAAGAACGCAACAGTACGTCCGTCGTCCTCAGTCACCTGTATTCCTCTATTTCGTATTTCGTATCCATCAACCATTTGGAGTCAACACAATGTCTAAGCACCTTCTCACCCTTGTCGCTATTTTGCTCACCAGTGTACTCGCCCTGAGCGCCTGCGGCGGCGGCAAGCCGACGGCGACGCCAGCCCCAGCGGCTGCACAACCGGCTGCTCCGACAGTTCAACCAGCAGCCCCAGCGACTACCAACACCAAACTCACAATAACCGCTGCTGACAGCGACGGTGACGGCATCCCCAACGACGCCGAAAAAGTGTTGGGCACAGACCCCAACAATGCCGACAGCGATGGTGACGGGCAGAACGACCTGGCCGATGCCAAACCGCTCTTTGCCGACAACCCGATTAGCGAAAGCAGCACAACCGTCGGATTCACGATCGACGCTATCGCTGTGGAAAACAATGTGGACGCCAGCGGCGCGGGCGTGGCGGACCATCTGGAAATGAAGGTGTCCAACTCCACCCAGAAGGAGATCAGCAGCTTTGATATCTACTACACCTTCACCGATGCAGTAACTGGCGACAAGCAAGCTTACTACCGCAAGCTGGACAGTTTCAGTCTGAAAGCGGGCGAAAGCAAGTCCTTGCACCTGGACAACGACGCGGCCGCCGACCATTTCTCGGTCAATCCAAACAGCGTCTTCTACGCCAATCCCAATGCCCTGAAGGTAGAAGTCACACTGCACGCTGCGGGCTATGCACCCCAGACGACCAGCATCGACAAAGATCCCATCGGCAAAGAAGCTGGGGGCGATTGAGGCTAAAAATACGAAACACCCCCAAACGGGCGAGATTCCCTTCTCGTCCGTTTGGGATATCTACCCTTCCGATGTACTCTACTACACAAACGAAAGCGTACGACGATGAACAGGCTGCTGAATCGGGTTCCGGAGATTACAATCTTCTTCTGGATTATCAAGATTTTGGCGACGACCGTAGGTGAAACTGCGGCCGATTTTCTAGCAGTCAACCTGAATTTAGGGCTGACTGGCACGTCCGTTGTCATGGGTGGTCTGTTGATTGCCGTGCTTCTGGTCCAGTTCTTGAAGATCAAGCGCTATGAACCGGCCAGCTATTGGGCCGCGGTGGTGCTGATGAGCATTGTGGGCACACTGATTACCGACTATTTGGTCGATGGGGTGGGCATTGCGCTCACTACCACCACCATCGCCTTTAGCCTGGCGTTGATTGCGGTCTTTGTGAGCTGGTATCTGAGCGAAAAGACGCTCTCCGTTCACAAGATTTTCACAGCCAAGCGGGAATTCTTCTACTGGGCCGCGATTCTCTTCACCTTCGCCCTCGGCACAGCCGCAGGCGATCTGGTGGCGGAGAGTCTGGATGTGGGATACGCTTTCTCCGCGCTGATCTTCGCCGGGCTGATCGGGCTGATAGCCCTCGTCTATTATGTCGTCAAGATAGACGCTGTGCGCTTCCTGAAGATGGATGCGGTGCTCTCCTTCTGGCTCGCCTATATCCTAACCCGACCACTGGGCGCATCTATCGGCGATCTGCTCTCCCAGCCGGTGGATGCGGGCGGCCTGGGGCTGGGAACCGTCGCTACCAGTGGGATTTTCCTGCTGGCAATCCTCGCTCTGGTCATCTACCTGAGTGCGCAGCAGCGCAAGCAGACTATGTCCGCCAAACGTGTGGGAGCGTTGCCTGCATAGCGCAACCCTTTTGAAGTCCGGTAGGGGTACGGTACAGAGTGCCCCTACCGAATGGTCATTTTGTCGATTGAAAACGGAAGAAGTGTGTCAATGCGCATTCTGGTTGTCGAAGACGAGACGCGTATGCAAGCCCTGCTGCGCCAGGCCCTGGAAGAAGAAAGTTACGCGGTGGATAGTGTGGAAAACGGGCGCGATGTCTTCGATTGGGTCAGCGTCTATGACTACGATCTTATCCTTCTGGACGTGATGCTGCCCGGCATGGACGGGTTTGCCGTCTGCAAGACCCTGCGCCAGCAGCAAATCGATACACCGGTTCTGATGCTCACGGCCCGGTATACGGTGGACAACCGTGTGGAAGGGCTGGATAGCGGTGCCGACGATTATCTGGTCAAACCCTTCGCTGTGGAAGAGTTGCTGGCCCGGGTGCGGGCGCTTACCCGTCGCCAGTTGTCCCATCGCAGCCCAGACCTGGCGGTGGGCGATCTGACCCTCGACACCCTGAACCGGCGCGTAACACGCGATGGAGCGCAGATCGAACTCTCGGCCAAGGAGTATATGCTGCTGGAAACATTGCTGCGTCACCCTAACCAGACCCTCAGCCGGGATCAGATTATCAACCATGTGTGGGATGCCGACTACGACGCCCAATCCAAAATCATCGAGGTCTACATTCACAACCTGCGTCGCAAGCTGGGAGACGACGACAACAGTCTGATCCAGACCGTTCGCGGTCTAGGCTATCGCGTCAACGGTGACAAGCGTGATTAAGTCTCTGCGCGTACAATTGGTTCTGTGGACGGTCGTCCTGGAGGCATTTCTCCTGATAGCCTTCGGGGTCACCCTTGTACTCATTCTGCGCAATGTGCAAAGCAGCGGGATCGATGAAAGCCTGCGTCTGGGCGCTTCGCAACTCAACGCCGCGGTGGATGTTCGGGGAGATGTCTACGACATCCCGGCCCAGGATGCCGCGGTCTTGCAGGCGGAAGGCATCTTCGCCTGGGTACTCACGCCCGTCGGCGCTGTGGCAGGAAACGTTGGGATCGCGGCCGCCAATCCTTTACCCCAACCGCCGCCGCCGTTGGGCGCTATGCGCAACACGTCCCTCTCCAACGGGGAACCGGTACGCCTCTACACCGCGCCTCTGCAAGAAGGGGGCGCTGTGCTGGGTATGCTTGTGCTGGGTACGCCGTTGAGCGCAACACGGCGTCTGCAACAACAGTTTGTCTACGGCTTACTCATTCTGATTCCGGCGATCCTTGCCCTGTCGGCTGGGGGTGGGCTGTTCCTAGCCAACCGCGCCCTGACACCCATCAGCAAAATCACACGAATGGCCCAACAGGTGAGCGCCGAAGATATCAGTACACGCCTCCATCTGGACCTACCCGACGACGAAATCGGACGTCTGGCCCGCACCTTAGACGCTATGCTCGACCGGCTGGACGACGCCTTCCGCCGCGAGCAGCAGCTCACCGCCGATGTCTCCCACGAATTGCGCACGCCGCTTGGCCTGCTCAAAACACAACTGAGTCTGGCCCGCTCCAAACCGCGTGATGCGGAGACCCTCCTGAAGATGATGACAGATATGGAGGGTGACGTAGACCGGCTCACTCGCATCGTGGAGCAAACCCTACTGCTAACCCAAATTGAGAATCGTGGCATTACTGCACCCAAACTGGTGCATCTGGACGAAGTGCTGAGCAGTGTGCTGGAACAGGTGGCCCGGCCCGCGGCCAGCAAACAGATTCACATCCACTCCGATCTGACTGCTCAGCACGACTGGCAAACGGAGGGGGATGCAGCGTTGCTGGAACAGGCGTTCAGCAATCTCGTCCACAACGCAATTACGTACACCCCATCGGGTGGCTCGGTACTGGTGCGGGCGCGCGCCAGTTGGCAGGGGATCATCATTTCGGTGGAGGACACGGGTGAGGGCATCGGCCAGGAGCATTTGCCCTATATCTTCAATCGCTACTACCGCGTAGACAGCGCCCGGGCACGCACGAGCGGAGGATTTGGCTTGGGGTTGGCTATCGTCCAGAGCATTATCAAGGCCCACCACGGCAGTATATCCGTATCCAGCGTCAAAGGAGAGGGCACTGTTTTTACGGTGATTTTACCGCGTCAACTGGCCCACTGAGACATTCGGCCAGACCGAGCCGCTCCCTGGGCTGCCTGCATATGAGCCGGATTGCGCAAATATGTCTGGTGAGAACGCCCGGTAATCATTCAAATGGGTCATTCCTCAGTGGGACAGGACGGCCGATTGGTTTTGTTTTACAACGGAGAATTCACAATTGGTGATTGAGGTAAACCATCCGTTCCGTTACTCACTTTTGAATGTACGCAGGAAGTTGACGACCTCCCAGCGCTGCTGTTCGCTGAGAACCTCTCCCCAGGGGGGCATGGCCGAGTTGGGCACGCCATTGGTGATAAACCAGAAAAGCCCGCCGTCACTTAATACTTGTACGTGCTCTGCGCTGAAGTCAGCCGGCTTGGGGTTCAGGGCAGCCGCGCCCGGCCCATCGCCTTTGCCTTCGTTGCCGTGACAGACCGCACAGTATTGAGTATAAGTTGCTGCGCCCGCGGCAATTGAATCCCAAATTAGAAGAGCTGGAGGGAGGGATACGCCTGTTTACAGACCGTTTGACAGCGCCCATACGGGGAGGGAAAGTCCCAAGGGGGCGCAGTCGCAAGTTTACGGCTTTCGGTGAAACGCACTCCCAGGGAGAGTATCCCTGTGCAAAAATTATGTAGTGAATGCGTCACGTCTTAGCTGTAACGAATTGTTGTAAAATTGCCCGCACGCAGAGACCACAAAGCAATTCCACTTCCATCCGAGGACCTATCGTGAAACCCAATATCCTCTTTATTTCCACGGACCAGCACCACTACCAGGCTCTGGGAATGGTCAATCCCCAGGTGCAGACGCCCAATCTGGACCGGCTGGCCGCAGCGGGCACCCGCTTTGAGCGGGCCTATTGCCCCAACCCCACCTGCTCGCCCACACGGGCCAGCCTCATCACCGGGCTGTATCCCTCCTCCCATGGCTGCTGGGCCATCGGCGTAAAGCTGGCGGAAGATGTACCGACAGTGGGTGACATCTTCCAGGCCAACGGCTACGACGCCACACTGATCGGCAAAGCCCACTTCCAACCCCTGGCCAGCGCACCGGGCAGCGAATCCATCGAACGTCAGCCTCTCCTGCGGGATTTGGACTTCTGGCGGGATTTTCAGGGTCCCTGGTACGGATTCAACCACATCGAAACCGGGCGGATGCACGCCAACGAATCCCACGCCGGGCAGCACTACGCCATTTGGATGGAGGAGCAGGGACTGACCAACTGGCGGGACTATTTTGTGGATTGGCCCCACCGGGCCGACGACAAGTACGCGGGCCCCTGGTATATGCGGGACGCGCTGACCTGGGAT
Organism: Caldilineaceae bacterium; assembly: GCA_023384455.1. Classification (GTDB taxonomy): domain Bacteria; phylum Chloroflexota; class Anaerolineae; order Caldilineales; family Caldilineaceae; genus JACQGT01. Next base: position 50,643 of record JAHDWH010000008.1, read on the forward strand.
TTGCCAGAAGAGTTTCACCACACCCGCTGGGTGGCCGAGCGCTCCATCGCCAATATGCAGCGCTGTGTGGACGCGGGCACACCTTTCTTCCAGTGGGCCAGCTTCTTCGATCCCCACCCACCCTACGTGCTGCCAGAGCCGTGGGCGTCGATGTACGATCCGGCGACCCTCGACCTGCCCAGCCATACGCCGGGTGAGTTCGACGGGATGCCCCCCCACTTTGCCCGCACCCAGCAGGTCGCCCCGGACTTTTCCGACTATCAGGAACCAGGCGGTCAGAGCGTCCACGGCTTCCATTCCCATCTGCACACAGAGGAGGAGATGCGCCGCAGCCTGGCTTGCTACTACGGGATGATCAGTTTCATCGACCAGGAGATCGGGCGGATGCTGGACTATCTGGAAGCCAGCGGGCTGGCGGAGAATACACTGATCGTCTTCACGACGGATCACGGCCACTTTCTGGGCCAGCACGGGCTGATCGCCAAAGGACCGTTCCACTACGAAGATGTGATCCGCGTGCCGATGATTGTCTCCTGGCCGGGGCACGTCCCCGCCGGGGAGGTCTCTCAATCCCTGCAAAGTCTGGTGGACTATCCCCAGAGCTTCCTGGCCGCGGCGGGTATCGACGCGCCGGGTGCGATGCAGGGGGTGAATCAGTGGCCCGTCTGGACCGGGGAAAGTGAAGCGGCCCGGCAATGGGCCCTGGTGGAAAACCGCCACAACCCCACGACCGTTGATCTGCGCACCCTCATCACCGAGCGCTACAAAGTCACCGTCTATCGGGACGCGCCCTACGGCGAACTCTTCGATCTGCGCGAGGACCCGGCTGAGCTCCGCAATCGTTGGGACGATCCAGCCTATGCCGCGATTAAGGGCGATCTCCTGCTGCGCTTTGTCCAGGCTGAAATCCAGCGGGAGGGAACCCGTATGCCGCGCATTGCCGGTGCGTAAAAGCAGAAGTTAGGCCACGAATTGTACGAATTGTACAATTCGTGTAACTACTCAGCCAACGACAGAAATAACCACTGAATACACAGAATACACGGAAGTTCTCCGCTTCTTTCAGTTTGTTCCGTGTGTTCCGTGTGTTCCGTGGTTAATAAGCAGAGGATGCCTGAGTAGTTACCAATTCGTGCAATTCGTGGCCTAAACCCTCTGACTTTTCCCGGTTCTTCTCCCCAACTGGCAGAAATGGCCGGAACGCGCTATACTCCTCCGTAGCGATCTATCCAACCAGCCATATAGCCGAACCCTATGCCCCCTTCCCGCATCCTCTTTGGCGCCCAAGCACAATCTGCCCTGCGCCGTGGCTTTGATCAATTGGCCGCGGCTTTGGAAATCGCCCTCGGACCCAAAGGCAGTCTGGTGGCGGTGGCGCGGGACAATCCCAACCGTCCGCCCGAACTGCTCTCCGACGGCGCGGAAATAGCCCGGCGCGTCGCGGGCCTGCCCAACGCCCACGAGGGGATGGGCGCCTATCTGGCCCGCCACATTGCCTGGCAGATGGAGGAGAATGTGGGGGATGGCGCGACGACGGCCGTCGTCATTGCCCGCCACATCCTCAACGAAGGCCATCGCCACATCGCCGCCGGTCACAACCCGATGAGCCTGCGTCGGGGGCTGGAGAAGGGGCTGGTCGTGGCGGTGGAGGCACTGCGCGGGCAGGCCCTTCCCCTGGAAAAGGCCGAGCAGACGGTTGCCCTGGCCACATCTATTATTGGCGACCCGGTGCTGGGCAAATATATCGAAGAGGTCTTCGATGTGGTCGGTCCTCTGGGCGCGGTGGAGGTGCGCAAGAGCTACGCCCGCACCCACGACCGGCGCTACATCCGGGGCGTGCTCTGGAACAACGGCTGGATTTCCTCCTATTTCACCACTGAGCCGGGCAAAGCAGTTGTCGAGAAGCCCTATCTGCTCTTCACCGACCGCCACCTGAGCAGCGCCGATGATCTGATTCCCCTGATGGGGGCCATCCGCAAAGAGGGGGGGCGGGGGCTGGTCGTCATCGCCACAGATGTAACCGGCGACGCGCTCAATCTGCTGGTGACAAACAAACAGCGGGGCGGTCTGCCCACCCTGGCGGTCAAAGCGCCGGGGCTAGGCACGGAAAAGGCCGAAGTCCTGGCCGATTTGGCCGCGCTCTGCGGGGGCAAAGTCTTTCTGGAAGTGACCGGCGAGCGGCTGGCCAAGACGACGTTGGCCGATCTGGGCCAGGCCGACGAAGTGCAGGCCATCCGTTCCAGCTTTACAATTGTGGGGGGGCGGGGGCGGCCCGCGGCCATCCGGGAGCGGGCCGACGATCTGCGCAAGCGCATCCCCGCCGCGCCCTATGGCCGGGAACGGGAGCGGCTGATCGAGCGCCAATCCAAACTGACCGGCGGCGTGGCTGTGCTGGAGATCGGCGGTGCGTCGGATGTGGAGCAGGAGTATCTGGACGCCCGCACGGAGGAGGCCATACGGGTGGTGCGCCTGGCCCTGCAGGAGGGCATCGTTCCCGGCGGCGGCGCGGCCTATCTGGCCTGCATCCCCGCGGTGGAGAAGCTCGCCCTTTCGTCCGACGAAGCCCCGGCCATCCCGATTCTGTGCCGGGCGCTGGAAGCACCGGCCCGGGCCATCATCAGCAACGCGGGGGTAGAACCAGCCCCGATTCTGGCCCGGCTGTCCGAGCGGGGCCCGGGCTGGGGCTACGATGTCCTGCGCCACGCAATTGTGGAGATGGCCACCAGCCATATCGTCGATCCGGCAAAGGTGGCCGAGGCCGCCCTCACCACCGGCGTCTCCGGCGCGCTGATGGGGCTGACGACGGATGTGCTGGTCTACAAGCCCCGGCACAATCGGGACGAGGATGTGGATTTTGAGGCGTGAGGGCTATTGCGTATTGCGTATTTCATAAGGTGGCAGAGCCACGATTTGCGTACAGAAACGTGAAGAGGTGAAACGTGAGGGTATGTGACGACACCTCACGTTTCACGTTTCAACTGGTTGGCCGAGCGACTAACGCTTGTGCGTTAGCTCCTCGCTGGTACGGAGTAAGTATTTGGCATTTGAGCCGCTGTAGATCAATTTTTCTCAGTCCAGGCAAAATCAAAAAAGAATTGTATACACAGATTTGAAGGAACACGGATTTTTCTCCCTGTGTAATCTGTGTTCCTTCAAATCCGTGTATACAAAAGTGTGTATACATTTTTCGATCAGATACCGGGAGCAGTACGAGTGTCCAATACGCAATACGCAATACGCAATACCTTCACCCACACCGGCGGCTGGCCCGGCGGGACTATCACCGCCCTTCTCCCCCTCCCCGACGGCCACATTCTGGCCGGGACAAAAGCCGGTCTGTTTCGTTCGACGGATGGCGGGGAAAGCTGGCGGCGCGTCATCGGCGGGCCAGCCGACCCGGCGATTGTGGCGCTGGCCGCCAGTGGTTCGGACATCTTCACCAGCAGCGAAGGCGGACGGCTCTATCGCTCGGAGGACGGCGGCACGACTTGGCCGGAAGTTGTCGGCTGGGCCGGGCTGGGGATCGGCGTTGCCATCGCCCTCTCCCCCGCCTACGCTGACGACGGCACGCTTTTCATCGCCACCGCCGACGGCCCCCTGCGCTCCCAGGACCGGGGCGAGAGTTGGGAGCTATCCACTTTCGGTCTGCTGGATGTGGACACCCTCTGCCTCGCCATTTCGCCTGACTTTGCCACGGACGAAACCCTCTGGGCGGGCACGGCCTTCGGCGGCTTCTTCCGCTCCCGCAATGGGGGGCGCTCCTGGCGGGAAGCGGGCGGGGGGCTGCCCGACGCCGCGGTGCAATGTCTGGCCCAGGCCGCCGACGGCACCCTCTACGCGGGGAGCGAATCCGACGGGGTTTTCCGCTCCAGCGACGGGGCCAACTCCTGGCAGTGGGCAAGCGACGGGCTGGGCAGGCGGAGCGTCGACAGTCTGGCCGTGCTGTCGGATTGTCTATTGGCCGGAAGCGCCTCGGGTATCTTCCGCTCAACGGATGGCGGCGGGACGTGGCAAGCCTGCGCTGGGGGTGATTTCGTAGCCTTTGCCCTTCGACAAGCTCAGGACACCGCCCAAACCGGATCGAACGGTCTGGTTGTGGCCGGCGCGTGGCAGAGCGGCGCGTATATTTCGAGCGACAGCGGGCAGACCTGGCAAACCGCCAATGGCAGCGGCGCTCAGGTGTTGACAGGCCACGCGCCGCCCCTGGCCGTACTGACGCCCTGGGACGAACTCTTTGTCCTCGGCCTCGACGGCGCGACGGCCCTCTCTACCGACCGGGGCGAGACGTGGCAGCCGCTGGACTTTCTGGCCGCGCATAGTTACGGCGCTGCGATTACGGGTGCAGGCAGGGATGACAATTTCACCCTGTTTGTCTGCGACGACGACGCCATCTATCGGCGTATAGGTCAAGGCGATTGGCAGGAGCAGGAAGCACCCGGTGACAGCGCAGTCCAGTTGGTAGCTTCCCCGGCGTTTGATACAGACGGCACACTGCTCCTGGCCGATAGAGACGGTTATCTCTATCTTTCGGAGGATCGGGGGGATAGCTGGCAGGAACTCAGTGGCCCGGAGGCCGAAGGGGATGTGCTGGCCCTGGCGATCTCCCCCTATTTCGCCGAAGACCAGCGCCTCTATCTGGTCACGGCTGGTTTCGACGGCCAGACTGTTCAGGCGGAGGTCTGGCAATCCGACGACGCGGGGCAAAGCTGGACAGACCTGGCCGGGCTGTCCCTGGACACACCCGCTGTCTGTCTGCTGCCCCTGGCCGATGAACTGCGTCGCCCATTATTGTTGGGGGTGCAGAACCGGCTGATTACCCTTTCCACCAACCCGGACACGGGGGAACTTGTCGTAGACCAGCGCTTTTTGGAAGCGGATGTGCGCATCACTTCCCTGCAATGGCATCCCGACCAGCGCCAGATTCTTATCAGCAGCAACCGGGGCATCTGGCAGGCGACGCCGGAGAGCGATCTGGCGGCGTGTGTCGGTCTGGCCGAGCAGACGGTTGTCGCGCTCCTGCCCGGCGCGGCGGGTCTGTGCGCGGTCACGCTGGGCGGTGAGGTCTGGTGGAGCTGGAGCTGAACGGGCTGATTTCCGCGGATAGAAGCGAGAAAAACCCGGCTTTTTCCGTACTTTCTGCTCAATCCGCGTTCTATTCTGTGCTGCCGTACTGTGTGAAACCCTACAACGGTGGAGGATTCCTATGCAATTTGGTGTTGTTTTTCCCCAGACCGAAATTGGCGATGTTCCCAGGGATATCCGCGACTACGCCCAGACGGTTGAGGGGCTGGGTTTCGACTATCTGCTGGCCTACGAGCACGTCGTCGGGGCCAATCCCGACCGGCCCGGGGGCTGGGAGGGCCGTCCCTATGACCACAATTCGATGTTTCACGAACCCTTCGTCCTCTTCGGCTATCTGGCGGCGCTGACCGAACGCATCCGTTTTATGACGGGTATCGTCATCCTGCCCCAGCGCCAGACAGTCCTGTTGGCGAAACAGGCCGCGACGCTGGATGTGCTCTCCGGCGGGCGGCTGACTCTGGGCGTTGGGGTGGGCTGGAATGAGGTGGAGTACACCGCGCTCAACGAAGATTTTCACACCCGGGGCCGCCGTCAGGCCGAGCAGGTGGCGGTGTTGCGCGCCCTGTGGACCCAGCGGCTGGTCATCTTTCAGGGCCAATACCACACCATCCCCGATGCGGGTCTCTATCCCCTGCCCATCCAGCAGCCCATCCCCATCTGGTTTGGCGGCGGCTCCGACGCGGCCCTGCGCCGGATGGCCCGCCTGGGCGATGGCTGGATGACCAACACCGGCAACCTGGACCAACTCGCCGGCGAGCTTGCCACCCTGCGCGGCTATATCAGCGACGCAGGCCGGGACCCAGCCGCCTTTGGCGTTGAGTTTCACATCAGCCTGAACCGCCACCCGGAAAATGAATGGCCGCAGACGATTGAGCGGTTGGCCGAATTGGGTGTCAGCCACGTCAGCATCAATACAATGGGGCGGGGGCTGGAAGGGGTGGGGGCGCATCTGGCCGCGATCCGAAGGTTTGCGGATGGGCGGGTGGGATGATGGGATGCTGGCCCATCATCCCAGTATCTCATTCCATCCGGTGCGTCGCACTGTCCACGAAATGACTCT
>JAHDWH010000317.1 GCA_023384455.1 Caldilineaceae bacterium
AGATTGCGACTCTTTCGGGCGATGTGCTACAATTTGTCAGACTTGGGCAAGCCATTTTGTGGACAGACAATCGAATGTATCTGTTCACTGAGATAATTTTATCAAAGGAGAAGGCTAATGGATATCGGACGCGCGCTCACATTTTTTACAGAAGATGAGAGATGGATTGAAAAGACAGCTATCGGGACAGGTGTCCTGCTGCTCAGTACGCTGCTCTCCTTTATTCTGGTCGGTTTGGTGGGCTATCTGATTGTAATGGGCTACAGTGTGCGTCTCTTGCAGAATGTGCGCGATGGCAAGAAGACTCTCCTGCCGGAGTGGGATCAATGGGGCGACGACCTGAACCGGGGCTTCCGGCTCTTTGTGGTCCAGTTTGTCTGGGCCCTGCCCATTCTGTTGATTATTGTCCCTATCATCATCGTTTCGGCCCTGGTAGGCAGCGCGGGCGGCAGCGAAGCAGAGGGGTTTGCCGCGATTCTAGCCCTGTGTGCCACCTGCATTTCGTTTATTGTGGCTATCGCCTATACGCTGATTCAGCCCGCTGTGACAATTTTCTTTGCCGAACGGGAGCAGATCGGTGATGCTTTACAGATTGCCCGTATCTGGGATTGGACCAAAGCCCACATCGGCGAAGTGGTGATCGTGACGATTGTCTATCTCGTGGGCAGTATGATTATTGCGACAGTGGGCAGCATCGCCGGCGTCATCCTCTGCATCATCGGCCTGCTGGTGACGATTCCTTTGGCCCAGTTGGTAATCTATTACCTGCAATTTCACCTCTACGGCCAATTGGCCCCGGCAGTCGCTCCCGCCGGTGGATCCGAGTTGTTTGAAGACGAAGACGATGACGATGACTTTGCCGATGACTTTGCCCCACCCAAAATCATCGAATAGGGTTTGGTTTTGAAAAGAAAAAGGCCGCCGGAGCGATACGCTGGCGGCCTTTTTCTTTTGTATCTTTCCCCCATTCCCTGTATCCTATACCCAACCACCCGGCAACGGCGTCAAAACCCCGGACGCCTAGACTGACCAGCATTGCCATCACCTCTCGCAAGGGAAACCCCAGCAAGGAACCCCACCGATGCTCACAACCATCGAAAAAGTACTTTTTCTCGTCGTCGTCGCCACCGCGCTCTACTACGCCTGGCGCAACTTCCGCACAGTCTTTCTGGTCATCCGCCGGGGTACGGGCGACTTCCCCAGCCGGGAAGAAATCGTCGGGCGGCTGGTGGAGGCCGGGGTCAAATGGCTCTCCATCCGCCCCATCTGGAAGACCCGCACAGTGGCGTCGGTCTTCCACGGGTTGGTGGCCTGGGGTTTTGTCTTCTATCTCCTCGTCAACGCCGGGGATGTGTTGCAGGGCTACTTTCCCATCAAATTCCTGGGCGACAACCCCATCGGCAGCACCTACCGCTTCCTGGCCGATGTGCTCTCTGTCTCCGCGCTGGTGGGGATGCTCTATTTTCTGGTGCGCCGCTTTGTCCTGGCCGCACCGGAGCTGGGCTACCGGGAAAATGTGATGCTCGACCCGAAGGTGAAGGCCGGGGGCATCCGCCGGGATTCGCTGATTGTGGGCATTTTCATTCTGCTCCACGTGGGGTCCCGTCTTCTGGGCGAGAGTTTTACGATTGCCCTGGAACGGCTGGCGACGGGTCACGGCGACGGGGCCCAGCCCTTTGCCAATGGGGTTAGTCTACTCTGGGGTGGGCTGGGCACAGGCGCGTTGACCTTCGGCCAGCACGCGGGCTGGTGGCTGGCGTTGGGGCTGATTCTGGCCTTTCTGCCCTATTTCCCCTATACCAAACATTTCCATCTGATGCTCTCCGGCATCAACTTTCTCACCAAACCCCAGCGCACTTCCCTGGGCGCCATCGAGCCGGAAGATTTCGAGGACGAGTCCATCAAATCCTTTGGCGTGGCCCGGCTGGAAGATCTGCCCTGGAGCCATCTGGCCGACGCCTACGCCTGCATTATGTGCAACCGCTGCCAGGACGTCTGCCCCGCCTACGTCACCGGCAAAGAACTTTCCCCCTCGGCCCTGGAGGTGAACAAGCGCTATTACATCAACGGCCATATGCAGGAGATGGCCGCGGGCGCGGAGACTCCCCTGCTCCTGGAATATGTGATGAGCGAATCTGCGCTCTGGGCCTGCACGGCCTGCGGCGCGTGCGTGGACATCTGCCCGGTGGGCAACGAGCCGATGTTCGACATTCTCTATATGCGCCGCCATCAGGTGCTGATGGAGAACAGCTTCCCCCACGAATTGCAGACCGCCTATCGGGGGATGGAGCGCAACGGCAACCCCTGGAATCTCAGCCGCCGGGACCGGATGAAGTGGGCCGGCGATCTGGAAATCCCCACAGTGGACGACAACCCGGACGCGGATCTGCTCTGGTGGGTGGGCTGTGCGCCCTCCTACGATCCCCGTGCCCAGCAGACCGCGCTGGCCTTTGCCAAAGTGCTCAACCACGCGGGGGTCAACTACGCGGTGCTGGGCGAGAGGGAGAACTGCACCGGCGATTCCGCCCGCCGTTCGGGCCGGGAAGACCTCTTCTACGAGATGGCGACGGCCAATATCGAAGTGCTCAACGAAGTCAAACCCAAGCGCATCGTCGCCACCTGCCCCCACTGTCTGCACACTGTGGGCAAAGAGTACGGCCAGTACGGCGGCCACTACGAAGTCATCCACCACACCCAACTGCTCTCGGAGCTGGTAGCGGACAAAAAGCTCAGCTACGACGTGCAGACCGACGGCGCAGTCACCTTCCACGACCCCTGCTATCTGGGCCGACACAACGGCATTGTGGACGCGCCCCGCTCGCTGTTGGAAGCGGGCAATATCCACATCGAAGAGATGCCCCGCCACGGCAAGCAGAGCTTCTGCTGCGGTGCGGGGGGCGGCCAGATGTGGAAAGAAGAGGAGCCGGGCGACGGCGCGGTCAATAAAGCCCGCTACGACGAAGCCCGGGCCACCGGGGCCAGCACCATCGCCGTGGGCTGCCCCTTCTGCCTGACAATGATGACCGACGCCGCCAAGTCCGCAGACGAGGGCGTGGTTGTAAAGGATGTGGTGGAACTGATCGCGGAGAGTTTGGGCGCAAAATAGGACGCAGATTTACGCAGAAAGAGGTGATCTGCGGTGAAAATTTTGTATACACGGATCGGAGGGAACACGGATTAATAAAAATCCGTGTTCCCTCCGATCCGTGTATACAAGCCTTTTTCAGGGTAGCGCTTGCCAAAACAGGAGGGGTGGGAAGAATGAACGACAACGAACTGACCGACCGATTTGCCGATGTGCTGCAAAACATCGAATTTGCCATTTGGGGCGGCAAGCGTTGGCGGAAGGCGCGCCTCGCTTTGCGCTGGGCGAACTCAGCGTGGAGGACCTGTTGGCCTGTCTGCAACGGATTCACAAATCCGTGGGCTTTTGGAGCCGACAGGGCGGCCGACAGGGCTATCTTACATACATCGGAGAGTTTCTCGGCGGCGGGTAACTGCTTACCCCCACCCAACCTCCCCCACTGTGGGGGAGGAGTCGATTCAGTTCCCTCCCTGGCAGGCTGTGGGAGAGGCAAGAAATAGAACGCGGACGACGCGGAACGGGCTGATTTTCGCGGATAGATTCGAGAAAAAATCCGGCTTTTTCCGTACTTTCCGCTCAATCCGCGTTCTATTCTGTGCTGCTCCGACAACCTGCAAGAATGGGGACGGGTAGGGTGGGGCGGCTGAACAGGTACTTATCCAGAACGTGGCGGGGATAGGAACGCCACGGAAACGAAACGATTTCCACTTCATCGCCGCAAGCGCGCTGATAGTCCACTCTGTCTTCCCCTATTTGTGGTTCTTCCTGCTACGCCCACCGCTTGCCCAGATAGGCCAGGCTGCGCTCGATACGCGCCACCGCGTCGTCCCCGCCCCGGAACTCGAAGCAGTAGATCACCCGCTGGGGCAGGCTGTCCAGGACGTCGAAGATGGCGTCCAGGGGCAGGACACCCGCGCCCAGGACTGTCGGGGCGTCTGCCGGGTTGCCGGTCTGGTCTTTCAGATGGCTGGAAACGATGCGGTCGGCCAGGACCGCCGCTGCTGCGGGAATGTCCTGGCCGTGCAGGCTGTAGTTGCCCATATCGAAGTTGGTCATCAGCGACGGGATGCGGGCCAGGCAGGTCTGGACTTCAGCCAGTGTGCCGCCGGGGGTGCGGGCGTAGTTTTCCAGGGCGATGACGACGCCCCTCTCAGCCGCGTAGTCGGCGATGGCCTGGCCCCCGGCCCAGCCCGCCCCGTCGTCGTCCGCGGGAAGCTGGCCGGGGAAGAAGCGGACGATGGGTGAGCCGAGGCTGGCCGCGGCGTCGATGTCAGCCCGCAGGGTGGCCGGGTCGCTGCTGAAAAGGGTGGCGTGGGTGGCGTAGGTGATGAGCAGCCCCTTTTCGTCGCCCCGCTCTTTGGCCGCCGCGAGTTGGGATTCCCAGCCGCTCCACAGCTCCCGGCGCAGTTCCACGCCGTCCGCACCCGTCGCCGCGGCCACATCCATCACATCAAAAACCGTCGTCGTGCCGGATTTGAGCGCGTCCTCAAATTGCATCACAGAGACCAGAACCGGTCGATTGGTTGTCACGAATTGCTCCTTTGGAAGATACAATCTTTTCCCGGAGAGGAGTGAAACGTGAGATCGCCGAATGATCTCACGTTTCACGCTTCACTCCTCACGCTGTTTACCCCTGAATCAACGACTGCCCGCCGTCGATCCACAGTTCCGTGCCGGTGATGTGGCTGGAAGCGTCCGAGGAGAGGAAGAGGATCAGTTGGCTGGTCTGCTCGATTGTGCCCGGTTTGCCGCCGGTCAGGGGGATTGTGCCCTGGGGGTATTCCACGGGCCAGCGAATCTCTTTCATCCCGCGAATTTCGGTGTTGTCGCCGATTTCGGTTTTGATCCAGCCAGGGCAGATGCAGTTGATGCGCACTTTGTGGGGGGCGAATTCCGGGGCCAGCATTTTGGTCATTGCCAGTTGGCCCGCTTTGGAGGTGGCATAGACCGACGCGCCGGTGTTGCTGAACATCCGGGTGCCGTTCACCGACGAGACGACGACAATTGCGCCGCCCTGCTTTTTCAGGTGGGGGATGGCGTATTTGATGGTCAGGAATGTGCCTTTGAGATTGATGTCGATGGTTTTGTCCCACTCCTCCGGGGTGATATTCTCGATGGCGGACCAGACGCCGTTGATGCCCGCGTTGGCGATGACGATATCCAGCCGCCCCCAGGCGTCGATTGTCTGCTGAATAACCGCCTGGGTCTGCTCGACGGAAGAAACATCGCCGATGAGGGCGATGGCTTCGCCGCCCGCGGCCCGAATCTGTTCCACCACTTCGTTGAGTTGGCTGGCGGTGCGGCCCATCGCCGCAATTTTGGCCCCCTCCTTTGCCATCAGCAGGGCCGCGCCCTTGCCAATCCCCGATCCCGCGCCTGTCACCAGCGCTACTTTGCCTGTCAGTTGCATAGAGAAATCTCCTGTGATGATGAAAAAATAAGGACACGGATTTTCACGGATGGAAGGGATTCGCACGGATAAAATGACAGAACGCGGACAACGCGGATTCAATCTATCGTAATCAATGCCATCTGTGGGTTGTTCTTGCCACAGCATCCGCTTTGAGTCGCGTCATCTGCGTTCTATGAAAATCCTCCGAAAATCCGTGAAAATGTACTGGTCAAAAACATCGTGAAATCTGTAGGTGCGGTTTGCAACCGCAC
>JAHDWH010000009.1 GCA_023384455.1 Caldilineaceae bacterium
CTGCTCACCCCCTCCCAACCTCCCCCAAAGGTGGGGGAGGATTCGCTCCACTTCCCAACCGGGCATGGGGAGGGGTAGGGTGGGATGGCTGAACAGGTACCCACCTCTATGGATTTTAGCAGCCCAGAAATTTGTCGATCCGAGCCAGGACCGCTATACTTATTTCGTTGTGTACCAGACGTAAAAGCAAAGGGAATACCCACTATGGCGCGTATGAAAGTACTGTTAATTCAAGATGTCCCCAATTTGGGGTTGGCCGGTGAGATTCACACCGTCGCAGCGGGTTTTGCCCGTAACTATCTGATGCCCCGCCAGGAAGTGGTGGCGGCCAGCAAAGGCGCGGTGAAGCAGGCCGAAGATATTCGGCAGGCGGCTATGCGCAAGCGGGCCAAAGAACGCACGAATGCCCAGGCCCAGGCAGCGATTATTGGCAATCAGAAGCTGCTCTTTGAAGTGCGGGCAGGCGACAATGACCGGCTCTACGGCTCCATCACCAGCGGTGATGTGGCTGAACAGTTGGAAGGTATGCTCGAATTTGAGATCGACCGCCGCCGCATTCAGTTGGATGCCGGTATTCGGGATTTGGGCATCTTCGATGTGCCCATCCGCCTGATGCCTGAAGTCACGGCCACCTTCAAAGTGGCAGTGGTGCGGGAAGGCGAAGGCTGGGCCGATGCGGAAAAGCGCCAGGCTGCTACCGCCGCTGCTGCCCAGGCCGCCAAAGAAAAAGCCGCTGCCGATGCACTGGTCATCGAAGCCCAGGACGAAGAATAGTCCTCGCCCTGATTTCACGTAACTGCTCGCCCCCTTACCCCCTCCCAACCTCCCCCACGGTGGGGGAGGGGTCGATCCACTTTCCTCCCTGGAATGGGGTGGGGTGGCTGAACAGGTACGATTTCACAGACACAAAAGCCGCCCCCCAACCGGGGGCGGCTTTTTGTATTGGGCGGTATATCGTCCCGACAAAGCGGGAAATTCTACGGTCGGGCGGGATATGGCAGCCGCACTTCTGTCAAATTTTCAAAACCGCCCGCTGTGGGCCGGTACAGAATCAGCCGGATTTCGTCAACTGACTCAACAGACCCCAGCCCATAGGCCTCCACAACTGTCTCGTCGGGCCGCAGCGAAGAGAAGGGCCGCAGCCCAAAGACAGGCCCGGTTGTGTCCTGTTGGGCCGCGCCGTCCGCCGTGCGCACGCTGATAGACCAGTCCTTGGGGCTGGCCCCTTCTGTCACAGACCAGAAAAGCTGCACAGTCAGCCCGCCTTCTTCGCTCACAGTGTAGCCCTGCAACACAATCCCATCGCCCATTGCCCGGTCCAGGCGGACTGCCGGTTCTCGGCTCTGGGCTGCGCCGCCGGGCAAAAGTTCCGCCCAATCCCCGCTCCAGCCGTGGATCTGAGGCGGTGCAACCGTCAATTCCCCCAGCAGCAGATGGGCCGCATCCGCGGTCACAAAGAGCCGCTCCCCCTGTGCCAACTGTTCGTTGGCCCGGAAATTGTCCACTATACGCAAATCCGGGCGGATCCCGGCAATGTCGATGAGATAGGCCAGGCCGAGCGCGTCATCTTTGGCCGCGAAGAGAGCCGCTTTCTCTGGCAAGGGTTGACGCAACAGCAGTGTCGGGCGTTCCAATGCCGTGTCACCGGTGCGATCCCGGCTGTTGGCGGCGGGCAGGGAGGCCAGCCCCCGCCAGAGAATCAGCAGAACGAGCAGGGCCAATGCGCTGTTGCGGATGTCGTATTGGCGGCGGGGTCGCACGGAAAAATCGGTCTCCTCGCTGGCCCTGGCCGCCCGGCCCGTGTGGATCACCCGTCCGTCGAATTTGTGGACCAGCCCGGCCACACCTAGCAGCAGCAGGGGATAGGCGGGCAGAATGACCTGAAACCAATTGCCGAAACGGTCTACCCAGCACAGAATTGCATAAAGCGCCAGCGTTCCCCCCAACACCAGCCGCAGCCGTTTCTCCAATAGCCCGATTCCCAATAGCCCAATCACCAGCACCGGTATGCTCAACTCCTGCCAGATCAGTTCCGGGAAGCCGTTGGCAAAGAAGGCCGCGCCGGGCGCCAGCCCCCAGCGTAGCTCGTCCTGGCCCTGGGCTGTGCGCACAAAGGCCCAGAACCACTCCTGGGCGCTGGTCCAATCCCCCACCCCCCACCATTCGGGATGGGCCGCGCCCCGCAGGTAGACAAAAACGTAGCTGAGCAGGGGCAAGGCCGCGGTCAGAATGGCGGCGGCGATGATCCCGGGACGGCGCAGAAGTTTCGGCTCCTGCCAGAGAATAGCGGCGAGGAGGGGCGGTACAATCAATGCGACTGTGACCATATGGGCCAGGGCGAGGCCAGAGAGAAGGGATAGCAGGAGAAGAATAGTGATTGCGCCCTCCTGAGCCTGCCGAAGGGGTGAATAGTGAATTTTTAATTGTGAATGGTCGCGCCAGTGAAGGTAGAGGTAGAGGATGGCCAGGGTGTGGGCGATGGCGCTGCTGTATTGTTCGGACGTGGTGGCGTAGTACCAGAAGAAATAGGTGACGGCGTAGAAGGCGGTGAGCAGCCAGGCCAGAGCCACGTCGCCGGCGGGCCGAACGGGGCTACGGGTGATGTGGAGAAGAATCTGGTAGAGCAGCCAGAGAGCGAGCAGGGCCCAGAGGGTGCTGTAACTGCTGAGGAGAGGGATGGGGTTGGGATGCAAACCGGCCCAATTGGCAACCGTACGCAAACTGTGAAACCAGAGCCAGCCGCCCATTGTAAAGAGGGGATAGCCCGGCGCATTGCTGGGCCGGGCCTGCACCTGGGCGTACTGGTGGGTGATCAGATCTCCCCCCTCCAGTTCACCGGGGCCCAGGCCGTTGTCCAGGGTCAGCCCATAGAGCAGAACCCCGGCCACAAGCAGAAGGATCCCCGCACGTCGGGGCCAGGGCGAAAGAGTCAACCGCCGACCTCCAGCCCGGCTGCGGCCAGGGCCTCGTGGATCATCGCCAGCAGGTGGCGACGCACGACCGCGCCCTTGCCATACTCGGTTTTGGCAAAGAGGGTGAAACGGGTCTGTGCCCCGATCACCCCGTCGGCGCTGATAATCTCCGGCGGTGCGATCAGTTCGGGGATGGCGGCCGCGGCAGCTTCGGCCACCGCATTGAGCACGGCTGTCACCTCCTCCAGTTTGCTGCTCTTTACATCCACCTGCACAGTGCCCAGGCTGAATGTGCCCCGGGCAAAGTTGCGCACATTGCGAATTTCGCCGTTGGGCACGACAAAGAGTTCGCCGGAGGGGGCGCGCATGTGGGTGGTGCGCAGATTAATGTCCTCCACTGTCCCTTCAATTCCGAAAATTTCCACCTTTTCCCCGATTGTATAGAGGTCTTCAAAGAGGAAAATAATACCACTGATATAATCGCTGACCACCGGACGTGCGCCCAAGCCCAGAGCGGCGCTAAAGAGGCCCAAAAAGGTAAAGAGGCCCGTGCTGTCCACATAGAGACTGAGGGAGAAGACGAGAGCCACAATCACAATAAAGACCCGTATCAGGTCCACCAGCAGACCGGTAATCGTGGCGATGCGCCGGTCGTTCCAGATGGCGCGACGCGAAAAACGGGCACGGGAATAGACGAGTGGATGCACAAAATAGGGCACAAACCGGAGCAGAATCCAGGCCAGCAAACTGTAGATGAAGATCAGCAGCAGACGCTGAATTACCAGTGGCAGGACGAACCCACCAAAAATATCGAAAATAGGAATACCGGATGGAGTGCTCATAGGAGCAATCCTAGCACGAAGCCGGAAGACGTGTCAAAGGATGGGGCAGTGGAGAGTTCACCCAGGATTGCGCACAGACCCCGAAGTTTGCCACAGGATAACCGGTTGGCTATAATGCAGCGCAGCATTGGAAACTGAATTTCTGCGAGAAATTCGGTTCCTAAAACGATTTACATACCCAAAATGGTGGCTGTTCAGGTGTGACGCACCGCAAGCCTGTATAGTTACCCCTAACGATAGGCAAAGATTGATGATAGATACCCAACGGGAGCAATTGCTGCTCACGACACCAGAAGGCGAAGTCACGGCCCCACGCCCCCTCATCGGCGTGCCGATGGGCCGGGAACGCTCCCAGCGTTTCTTTGGCCTGCCTATGTATATTATGAACCAGACATACGTGCGGGAGCTGGAAAAGCGGGGCGCGCTGCCTGTGCTCATCCCCCTGAATATGAGCGAAGCCACCCTGCGCGGCACCTTCGAGCGGCTGGACGGTCTCTTCCTGCCCGGGGGCGAGGACATCGACCCCAGCAATTACGGCGAGGAGCGCCACGACCAGCTTGGCCCAGTGGACAAAGAACGGGATCGCACCGAACTCCACCTGACCCGTTGGGCGATTGAGACGGGGATGCCCGTGCTGGGAGTCTGCCGGGGGGTACAGGTGATCAATGTGGCCTGCGGCGGCGCGCTCTATCAGGACCTGCACAGCCAGGCCGGCGAGTTGGATAAGCACGACTTCTATCCGCCCAAATACGAGCGTTTCCGGGTGAGCCACGACATCCGTATCGAGCCGGACAGCCGTCTGGCCCAGGCGTTGGGACATATCCACGAGATCAATTCTATGCACCACCAGGGCGTTAAGCGGCTGGGCTATGGCCTGCGGGTGGTGGCCAGCGCACCGGACGGTCTGCCCGAAGCGCTGGAATGTCCGGCCCTGCCCTTTGTCCTGGGCGTGCAGTGGCATCCCGAAGAGCTGGCCAAGACCGATCCTCACAGCGCAGACCTTTTCAGCCGCTTTGTCTGGGCTTCCTCGTCGGATTGGCGGGAAGATATGCCGGCGGGCTGGCAGGAACGCTTTCGGGAAGGCGCGCAAAAGGCCAATGCGCATGACAACCGGAGCGTACACAGCCCAGAGATTGTCCGCATCCAGTCCAGCACCGAAGCTGCTACTGTCGCACAACTGTAGGGCGGAATGGCATTCCGCCCATTTTGGGACGGACACCCAGTCCGTCCTGTAAAGGCAGGGTCTATGTCCGCCAGATTGCAGAACGCATGGGTGGTCAGGCTGTCGATTCTTCTTCTCAGTTCGTTCGTCCTCGGCCTTTGTGCCGCGCTCATTGCTGCGCCACCCCGCCCCATCTACAGCCAGGAAGCGCCGGTCTACGGCGCGCAGTTGTTGCTGGTGCAGGCCAGTGACAATCGCCCCCTGCCCGCCAGCGCAGGAATCGCACTGCACGCCCGGTTGACAGGCGACGCCACCCGGCTGATTGCCAGCGGTGCAGTTGAGAGTGTCTCTCGGCTGCGCGATGCCGGTTTTGCCGTGCAAGTTTTGGACCCCAGCAGCGCAGGACAGGTCTACTACTTTGTGGACAAACAGGCAGACCCGGCCAGCGCGCAGCGAGAGTCCGCGGCCCTGGGACGGATAGTATACGAAGACGACATTCTCCTGCTGGTGGGTTTGGCGGCTGAAAATGAAGGCCGATTTGTTGAAACCCTCCCCGGCCAGGGGATTGCCATCGCCCTGCTCAACCCGGCCTCCCTGCCGTTGGAAGCCGAAGCGCCCATTGCCATCCGCGCCGCCAGCCCCCAGAGCACAAATCCAACGGTTGCCGCACTTCTGCCCCAACTCAGCGAAGCTGATCTCGCGTCCCGCATCGCCCAACTGAGCGGCGAAGTGCCCGTGGCCCTGCCCGGCGGCTCGGTCACCCTGGCAACCCGCTACACCTTCTCCACCCGCATTCTGGATGCAGAGCGTTTTCTCCACAACTACTACACGAATTTAGGCATGACACCAGTCTACGCGGCGTGGACGCGCGGCAACTACAGCGGGCGCAATCTGATTGTGGACCTGCCCGGCGCGGAACACCCGGAACGGATTTGGGTGCTGGGCGGCCATTTTGATACCAACTCAGAAATCCCCTATTCCTCTGCTCCCGGCGCGGACGACAACGGCACAGGCATCGCCGCTACAATGCGCATCGTCGAGCTATTGAAGCAGTATCAATTTGCCGACACTATCCGCTTTGTCCATTTCTCCGGCGAGGAGCAGGGGCAATGGGGCGCGCAACAGTACGCCAGAGAGCTGCGTCTGGCGGGCGCGCAGGTGCAGGGCTACATCAATCTGGATATGTTCGGCTGGGACAGCAACAGCGACTGGGTGGTAGAACTGCATCCGGGCACGGGGGTCAATTCCAACAGCATCGCCACGGCCTTTATCAGCGCCAACGAGCGCTACGGCCAGGGGTTGAGTTTCGAGCGCAAGACGAGCAGCGCCAGCCGTTTCTCGGACCATTCGGCATTTTGGGACTACAACTACCCGGCCTTTCTGGTCATCGAGAATTTCTTCACCGACGCCATCCCGCCGGACCGTAACCCCTGGTATCACAGCAGCGGCGACCGGCTGGCGCGGGTGAACCTGAATTATGCGGCGCGCATTGCCCGCACGGCCCTGGCGACGATTGCCGAACTGGCGGGCATACGCGAGGCGGGCACAGCGACAGCCACAGCGACTCTCACCCGGACGCCTTCCCCCACGCCCACACCGACAGAGACGCCCACGGCCACGGGTACGCCAACGCCTTCGGCCACGCCGACGAGCAGTTCCACCGCTACAGCGACACCTTCCCCCACACCGACACCTTCGGTTACACCGACCGCCACAGCTACCCCTTTGCCGGTTGGCTGCGCCAATCTGCTGGTCAACAGCGGTTTTGAGACGACAGGCAGCACGGCCTGGCGTTTCAGCGGGGCCTATGGGGGGCGGGTGGTGAGCAGCCCGGTCTATGCGGGCAGCCGGGCCGCCCAGGTGGGGTTGCCCCCCGGCGTGACCAATCAGTACAGCTATTCCACCGCTTACCAGACGGTGAGCGTGCCCGCGGGCGGGGAGCAATTGCTGTTGACCTGGTGGGAGCAGACCGGGGGCAATCGCGATGGAGTGGATTACCGAGAAGTGCTGCTGCTCAATAGCAACTTCACACGGCTGGCGACGGTTGAGCTGGCGCGGGTTGCAGGAGATGAGCAGTGGCGGCAGCGCTGGTTTGATGTGAGTGCCTATGCCGGGCAGACTTTTGTAGTCTATTTCAATGTGTACAATAACGGCAGCGGCAGCCAATTCTGGAACTATCTGGACGAGATTTCCCTGCTGCGCTGCACCGGGGCCACGGCCACACCCACAGCGACATTGACGCCGACAGAAACGGCCACACAGATTTCAACGAACACCCCGACTGGCACACCTTCCCCCACAGCCAGCGCAACCGCTACACCGACTAAGACGGCGACGGAAACAGCTACGGGCACGCCGTCCGCCACAGGTACACCCACTGCGTCAGCGACGCCAACCGGGACGCCCTCGCCCACGGGAACACCTTCCCCCAGCCCAAGCGAGACGGCTACTGCGACGAATACCCCCTCGCCCAGCGCAACGGTGAGTGTCACGCCCACCCATACGCCTACGGCTACGGCTACACCGCCCCTTCCTTTATTGAGCTATCTCCCATTGATTGTGAACCGGAGCGCGCCGGGGGCGACGCCGACGCCCACGTCCACCCTCACGCCGACAGGGACGCCCACGCCAACCCATTCACCCACGGCTACAGTGTCGCCGACGTCCACGCCAACGCCGCCCCAGAGTCCATTGGCGACGCCGGGGGTCAGGGGATAGAGGGGTGATGGGGAGGTATCTTCCCATTTTCGCCCGCGGCGGCCAGGGCGTCACGCACAACCTCTACCACCAGTCCCCGATGCTCCGGATTCTCAACTACATCCAGCCAGTCGGTCTGGATGACCAGAACGGGGGAGAGCTGGTAGGCGCTGATCCACTCCTCATACAGATCATTCAGGCGGGCCAGATAGTCGGGGGGAATTGCCTGCTCGTATTCCCGACCCCGGCGCTGCACCCGCGCGGTCAGGGTTTCCAGGGAGGCGCGCAGGTAAACGATCAATCGGGGCGGGGGGAGAAAGTCGATGATGGCAGTGTAGAGTTCCCGGTAGGCTGCGTAGTCCCGGGCGTCCATCTGGCCCTGCGTATAGAGATTGCGGGCAAAAATTTCCGCGTCTTCATAGACGCTGCGGTCCTGGATAGCCGGAGTGGGGTGGTTGACCAGTTGGCGATGGTGGCGCAAGCGGCGGCCCAGAAAGAAGATTTGGGAGTGAAAACTCCAGCGGCGCATATCTGCGTAGAAATCGGGCAGATAGGGGTTATCGTCCACGGCTTCATAGAAAGGCGTCCAGCCCAGTTCCTGGCTGAGCAGCCGGGTGAGGGTGGACTTGCCCACGCCGATATTGCCTGCAATGGCGATGAAATGTGCGGTCATTTTGGCCCATTACCCAAAGCGAAGAATCAGCAATCCAACCACCGCGCAGTAGGCGGCAAAAATGTAGAGCGAATGGCGGGTCAGGTAGGCGATCAACCAGCGGATGGCGATGTAGCCAAAAATGAAGGCTGTCACAAAACCCACCAGCAGGGGTGGGATGAGCGCGGCCACGTCGGGCATTTTCGCCAGATCAGCCAGGGCCAGCACCCCCGCGCCCAGCATCACCGGCACCGACATCAGAAAAGAGAAGCGGGCCGCCGCGGGCCGGTCCAGATTGCGCGCCATAGCCCCGGCCATTGTGGAGCCGGAGCGGGAGACGCCGGGCAGCAGGGAGACCACCTGGGCCAGCCCGATCCAGAGGGCATCCAGCCAGCCGATCGTCTCAAAGGAGCGTCGTCGCTGGCCGATCAGCTCTGCCGCCACCAGAATCGCCGCGGTCAGCAGCAAAAAGCCACCGGTGGCGCGCACGCTGGAAAAGACGGCGGAGACCGCATCTTTGAAGAGCAGGCCGATCAGCACCGCTGGAATCGTCGCCAGAATCAGATACCAGCCCAGGCGGGCGTCCGGGTTGCCAAAGGGCTTGCGGGCCAACAGCGCCTGCATAAAGCCTGTCAGAATTCGCAGCAGATCGGCCCAATAGTAGACGACGACGGCCAGCAGCGTGCCCCACTGGACCAGCACATCGAAGACAAATGTCTGCTGCTTGGAAAAGCCCCAGCCCAATAGATGGGGGATGATGACCAGATGGCCGGAACTGGAAATGGGCAGAAATTCGGTCAGCCCCTGAATGATGCCCATCACAATCGATTGCCAGATACTCATGCGCGTTGCTCCTGATGAGGGGAGAAGGGTATGCGGGACGGAAAGATTCCCTACGCAAAGAAGTCAGCGCCCGTTGCGCTGACTTCTCAATTCTACAACGATTTGAGTGGAACGCCCGTTCAGCCGGATGTTTACGCGATGGCGGGGCAGGCCGCAGTCAGGCAAACTCGATACGCAACTGCTTACCCACCGCGCGCGCCAGCCGATCCAGCGAGTCCAGTGTGACAGCGGTGTTGCTTGGGTCGAGCAAACGATCCACTTGGGAGCGACTCGTCTGCAAATGCTCGGCCAGTTGCGATTTATTCATCTGCGCTTCGGCCATAATCTCGCTTAATTGCAGCGCCAATAGACGCTTCAAAGCGCGCGCCGACACCTCTTCCAGAATGCCTTCTTCGGCCAGAAAATCATCGAAGTTGCTGCCTGAATATGGATTCATCTCACTCACTCCCACTCCACCAAAGATTTTTTCGCCCACGGGCAAGCTGTAGATCGTTCGTTGGCGTTTTCTGCGACTTTTTTATGAATCCGTGCAGTAGCGCCATTTCTGTCGCATGTACCGTAAACAAGACCCGTGCGACGCGGCCACCGCTGAGGCGCGTCCGCACTTCCCACAGATCGGCTTCAAGTTTGCGCACGAGTGGCATACCGAGGGGCCATCGAAACTGCACGAGTTTGATGTCTTCGCCGATGACTTTGCGGTCATCTTTCTCCATCTCCCTCAACCAGTCGCGCACGGATTCACGGCCACTGGGTGTGCGAAAAAAGACGACTTGCAGAATCGGCTCGCTGTTCATAGGAGATAATGTACCACACACGGTACACCCATGCAAAACGCTCCTCTATGACGCTTCTGCCAATGCCCATTCAATCCATCACCGACGGCAGGTAGAGCCGGAACAGCCCCTCCTGCATCAGCGCAAAGTCGGTCAGGTGATCCAGCACAGCGGTCAGCGTGCGCTTTTCTGGATTGTGGGTAGCTGCTATCGGCTCCCAGCCCCCCGCGAGCGTCTTCCAGAAGTAGAGATAGGGGGCGACCGTCTCGCCCGAGGGCAGGTCGGCGTAGCGCACGGTCAGGACGAAAGGCGGGTCAAATGTAGTCACCGGCGCGCCGCCCAGGGTGCGCGCCGTAATCTGGAAGAGACGGCCCACCACCTGGAAGTTGCCCGTGGCGGGTCCGCTGGTCAGGGGTTGCAGCGACACATCCACCGGCTCGGAGACCGCGCCCGTTTGCAATGGGCTATGCCGGTGGGTGCAGCCAAGAGTAGGGGAACGCTACACCGGTTGTAACTCGGCGAGCGCGTTTCGCCCACATATGTCCCACATTTGCGGTGTCTGGTTTGACCGGGGGATTGGGCGTGGCTATAATAGAACAACAATAGACGAATTTGACGAGAATTTGTGTAGGAGTAGCTGCTTGCAAAGGAGAAACCGATATGACTCTCGACGAAATTCTGCAAGATATTCATGTATTGGAAGAAGATTTGCTCGTCTTTGAGCGCAAGTATGGCGTTCTGACCGAAACGTTCTATGAGACATACGAACGCGGCGAGGAGCCGGAAGACGACGCCTGGGTATTGGACTGGAGCGAGTGGGCTGGGACCTATCAACTGCTGAACGAGCGACAGGGGCGGTATCGCCGTACAATCCAGGCACTTGTGAATCAGCCGGCCATCTCGTCTCTCACACGTCTCATCGGACAGACTGCCCGCCATGAAACCCTTCCAGTCACTGGCTGACTACGAGAGGTTCGTTTATACACTCCCCGCTCTGCACCCATCTGTCCAGCGTTCGACCCTGACGGTTGTGCGCCGTGGCGCAAAAGCAGCCCTTCTCACCGGCGATCTGGTTGTAGGCGATTACCGTATCGTCGCGCGCGAGAAACTCTCTTTTGCTGATGGCGCTGGACAGATCGTCAGCTATGGCTATGAGGTTTGGCGCGGATCGGCCAAGATGTTCTGGTACGATTCCCAGGCTCACCCCGACGACCCTGCCCTCGCACGCAATCATCCCCACCACAAGCACATCCCGCCCGACATCAAACACAACCGCATCCCCGCGCTGGGGCTTTCGTTTACCGCGCCGA
Organism: Caldilineaceae bacterium; assembly: GCA_023384455.1. Taxonomy (GTDB): domain Bacteria; phylum Chloroflexota; class Anaerolineae; order Caldilineales; family Caldilineaceae; genus JACQGT01. Next base: position 11,192 of record JAHDWH010000009.1, read on the forward strand.
ATCTGCCCTTCCTGATTCGGGAGGTGGAGGGGCTGTTCTGAAAATAGAACACGGATGGACACGGAAAGAACGGATTCACACGGATTCAATCTGCGAAAATCTGCGCAATCTGCGTTCTGATTTTCATTGATTATGGGTGTGTTTCCTCGTGTACAACTGATGAGGAAAGAAGAATAGAACGCGGATGTTGCGGATTAAGCGGATTGGCACGGATACGAAGATACCCGCAACCGAATGGTTGCGGGTATCTTTGTGCGTAGATAAGGCCGCCAACAATAATTTTGTGGGCATGATTCCGGGAATAGACCTGCACCACCCCATCAACCGGAGATAGTCTGGCCCCTTCCCGGAATCCGACTGGCCTACGGTCAATCCATCACCGACGGCAGGTAGATCCGGAACATTCCCTGCTGCATCAGCGCAAAGTCGGTCAGGTGATCCAGCACAGCGGTCAGTGTGCGCTTTTCGGGATTGTGGGTGGCTGGTATCCGCTCCCAGACCTCGGCGGGTGTCTTCCAGTAGTAGAGATAGGGCAGAACAGCCTCGCCCGCGGGCAGGTTGGCGTAGCGCACAGTGAGCAGGAAAGGCGGGTCGAAGCTCGTCACCGGCGCGCCGCCCAGGGTGCGGGCCGTGATTCGGAAGAGTCGTCCCACCACCTGGAAGTTGCCCGTAGTGGGTCCGCTGTCGGTCAGCGGCTGCAGGGTGACATCCACCGGCTCCGAGACCGCGCCGGGCGGGAAGGTGAGGGAGAGGCTGATGCCGAAGGAGACGCTGAGACTGCCGCCGGTTTCCGGTTGGATGCGCGCGGTGACGGGCGTTGCGATCGGAGTCGGCGTAGATGTGGCTGTATTGGTTGACGTCGGTGTGACTGTTAGCGTTGCAGATGGCGTGGCCGTGGGTGAAGGAGTAGGTGTGCCAGTGTTGGTTGGGGTCGGCGTGATGGTCGGAGTCGGTGTGATTGTTGGCGTGACAGTCGGTGTCGCCGTGGGCTGAACACCGGCCACCACAGGGTTACTCACGCCACCTTCGCTCCACAAGCCGCCTTCATTGCGAGCGGCCACAGTCACATAATAAACTTGTCCCCGATTGAGATTGAGGGCCGTCCGGGTAAAGGACGACTCAGACAGGTAGGTCCAGTTGACGACTTCGCTGCCGCCAGGGGTAGTGCCGATGCGGTAGCGATGCTGCACAATGGCCGAATCCGGATCGCTGGCTGTCCAATGGGCGGAAATGGTCGTGAGGCTGCCATCGCTAGTAGCAGTGACCAGTGGCGCTGGCGGAGCAGTCTTATCGCTTATAAAGCCTCCGTAGGCGACGGTGAAGGTGACGCTTGTGAACGGTGCTATCTCAATGCCATCTGTACCTTTAGCACCGGTCACGTCGAGGGAATAGGTATCACGAGGCACCAATGTCGTTATGTCAGAACTAACTCGGTAGCTGTTTGGCGCAAGCCATTCGGGAGCATCTGTGACGCTATGGTTGGCACCTCCCCGGAAGACGCTTACGCCACCACTATTGCCCACAGTCCATATGTTTCCGTTTGCGTCCGACACGATTCGAATGGCTCCTAACACAAGGCTCTCATCTCTAGAATAAACCTGCCAAATGCCATCAGTGCGCAATACATACACACGATCAGAAGCACTGGCAAGCCACACGTTATCCATATCGTCCAATGCGACACCCTTTACATTCTCTGGTCGTAGGGCGCTGTTTTGGTGTGTATAGACGGTCCAGGTACCGTCAGGGTGTAGTACACGCAGCCCTCCCTGTACCCCCTGACCATTGGACCCGTCGCTGGTCATCCATACATTGCCAGACCGATCAATAGCAATTCCACTATTCTGCAAATTCCCACCAGCCGAACCATCAAATAATCGATACAAGTGCCAGTTACCATTTCGTTGCAGAACATTTACATCAAACTTGGTGACAATCCACAGGTTGTCATCTGCATCGGCTGCCATACCGACCACATAGTTGTCTGTCAAGCCGCTATTGGAGGAACTATAGGTCTGCCAGGTGCCGTCAGGATGCAGCACGATCACACCCTTATCCTGCGTTCCGAACCATATATTGCCTCTTTTATCCGCAAGGATAGTAGTAGCCTGGGAATTAGGTAAGCTGCTGTTGGTAGAGTCGTAAACATGCCAAGACCCATCGTTGTGCAACTCACTTACTACTGGTCCTGTGCTGAACCAGACGTTACCCGCATTATCTGTTGCAATGGCTACAATTGTACCGTTCGCCATACCACTGTTGGATGGACTGTACAATTGCCAAGAACCATCACCGTGCAATACACTTGCCCCCACATCACCACTAAACCAGACATCCCCATCAGTGCCTGAGGCAATAGCAAGAGGAGAGTCGCTCGTTAGGCCGGAATTGGATGTCGTGTACTTCGACCAAGTACCTTTTCGCGTAGTGTGGAATACTATTTGAGGGCTAACAGCGGTATCCATCAGTTTGCTGAATTCGATCTCAAACGTCGCAGTCTGAATGCCTACCGTTGAGTCTGGCAGTACAGTCACCCGGCGCACGTAGGCAGGTGCCGTGGCCGCCGGAACTGTGAGTACAGGTGTGAAACTCACCCGTCCTTTGGTGTAGTCGTCGTCAAAATCGAAGATGCGGGCGGCAATTTGATCGGGATTGGTGACGCCCCACCAATTGCGTTGGGCGACGGTATACAATCCGGCCGGATTGTCGTTGTAGAGATCGTAGAGGCCGGGGTTGAATTCAAAATTATTGCCAACGATCTTGTTTGGAATACCGCCGGAAACATAGAGCGCGCTGCCTTGAATGCCGATGAAAGTATTGCTGATCACCGTTGCAGCTCCTACCCGGACACCGTCACCTGCTGTATTGGCAATCAGGTTGCCCTGCACCAGACCTGTGTTGGACACAATGCCGTGGTTGCTACTGCCAACAATCCGGTTGGCAACAATCGTAGCTGAACCGGTCGCCACAATCGCCGCACTGGGCGAATTTTCCACGTCGTTGCCCTGCACGGTTGTCCCATTGCCGGCGTTGATGCCGCCGCCCCGAATCGTATTGGACAGCACAGACCCCCCGCCAATGTTGACGCTGCCACCCGCTACAGCAGTGCTGATGATCGTGCCACTACCTATCGTCACACTGCCTGTAACCGCGCTGTCCAGAACTTCAGCGTTGCCGGGTAGGGAGAGACTGCCGTCTTTGATAACAACAGATCGCACAATCGCATTTCCCTGATTGACAGTGGCACCGCCGGTGACCTGGCTATCTAAAAGATACAATGCCGTGACGCCTAATGGACAGTTGATGCCGCCGCCATCCACGGAGATGTGGTCGATATAGGGGGTGGCGTTGGTACAGGCGATGCCCGCGGTTGCGTTGCGTATCTTGACGTGACGCAAAATGTTGCCACTCACATACGCCTGCTCACTGTCCGCCAAAGCATCGACACCGGAATCGTCGAAATGAATACGATTCCATTTGCCACTGCCAGTGGAATCGAAGACAATCGGCTGCGCTGCCGTGCCATCGGCGATGAGCGTGCCGCCCACATTCAAGGCGTAGTTGCCATCGAACTTCACGACGGTGCCTGCCTCAATTGTCAGGACTGCTCCAGGGGCAATGCCAATGTTGTTCTTGACAATATAGGTCTTATCGCTGGTCCAGATGCGGTTCCCGCTGACGGTACCTTGCACATTCTCCAGACTGCTACGTGTGGTAACAGTAAACGCCAGCGTAACGCTGTAAGTCTGATCAGCGGTGACGAGTCTCAGGCTAAATGGAATCGGATAGTTATATCCGGCCCCCATTGCAATAGACACAACCAGCGGCGATGCATTTGCCACAGTTTGACCCGATGCGACATTGCCAAAGGCAACAGTTCCGGTTAGGACGTTGGCAAATGGATCGACGGTTGTCAAAGTTCCGGTCACACCAATTGCATCGGCCCATTCATTGACCACCGAGACGCCCAGGGTGGATGTAGCGCCGAAATCGGGACGGCCATTGACCGTGCCATTCGCGCTGTAACCCACATAGCTGAGGATTGGTCGTGGAGGCTGGATGGCTCGAGCTGCGTTGAGAAGCCCCCGCCCCAGTTGGCCCTCATAGCCAGGGTTGAGTGCGTCGATAAAATCCGCGGTCTGCATCAGTTGCAGACGCACGAGCGCAGGTGTCCATTCGGGATGGCGGGAGAGGAGTAAACCGGCCACTCCAGCCGCAAACGGTGCCGACATAGAAGTGCCGGATGTGTGCGCATAGTCGCCACCCAGCACAGTAGTCAGGATGTCCTCACCCGGCGCTGACACGTCAACCCAGGAGCCGTAATTCGTGAAGTTCGTATGCGTATCGCTGATAGTTGTGCCAGCTACTGCCAAAACGCTGTCGTAAGCAGCAGGGTAGAAGGGTGTGCTGACTTTATCGTTGCCCACTCCTCCCACCAGAACAACGTTGCGTGCAGTGGCTGCGGCAATTGCGTCCTGCAACAGACGAGAGTTGGCGTAGCCGCCCAAAGACAGGTTGATGACACGCGCGCCTTTATTCGCTGCATAATTGATGCCTACGGCAATGTCCGAATAGTTCGCCAGACCAGAAGGCTGCATCACTTTGACAGGCATAATGCGACAACCTGGACAGACACCAGCAATGCCTACTCCATTGTTCGTAGCGGCAGCGGCGATGCCAGCTACCAAAGTACCATGCCCATTGTCATCATACAGATCATTGGAATTGGCATAAAAGTTCCAGCCATTGACATCATCTATGAATCCATTCGCATCGTCATCCACTCCGTTGTTTGGGATCTCGCCCGGATTGGTCCACAATTGGAGCGTCAAGTCGGGATGTTCCATATCGATACCCGAATCCACAACCGCAATGACGATATTGGCTGTCCCGGTGATAACATTCCAGGCTGGTTCGATCTGGATACGATTGAGCGCCCATTGTTCACCGAGACGCGGGTCATTGGGTACTCCCGCTCTTTGGGCAACATAATCGGGTTCGGCATACTCCACAGAAGGATCGACGGATAAGGATTTAACAACACTCTCCACATCGGAGCCAGGCTGTAATCGGACTCGATAGATGCGATCAAGGCCGACTGTATTAGTTGCCGATCTATCGGTAGTATTACGGGCTTGGCCTTCAGGGAAAAGCTGTTTAACCTGAACCGCTACCAAACCGGTCAAAACAGAGGGATATGCTTGGCGGCTTGACGGCTGGGCGGATTGCCGCAACTTAACCAATACTACATCTGTTGCGTAGGTGCGATCTGAAACCTTCCCCTCAGCGCCGCCGAAAGATGACGAGGAAAGAACGGGGAGATACTCCTGAAAAACTCTGGATGGTATTGGAGGAGTTGGTTCAATCTGTAAATCGGAGCGAGAGGCAGCGTTAGCGCGAACGGGGCGTCCTATATGGGATGTACCGATCCACAAGATCAAGAACAACGCCGACACAAATATACTAGCAACCAATGGGTAGATGTAGCGTCTCATTATGCGCCTCCACAGAACGATACCTTTGAGCTACAGGGGAGTTCCAAGAGAATCAGGAGTGTTTACCGGAGTACCTCCAACTGCTCGTCGTCGCACGAAAGAGCAGATCGCTGGCCGGCGCGGTTGTCCCGCTGCCGACGAAAGGCAGCCAGACGGGTCCACCCTCCTGCGCCCAGACCGCGGGTCCGGCGGAGGAGAGCAGGAGGCTGAGGACGAGAACGTAGACCGACAGATGGTGGAAGATACGCCGGATAGCCATAGCAACCTCCGCGGGGCAATCAGTTCACAGAATGGCAGCAGAAGAAAACACGCAAATCGTGCCAGGCGATGGGGAGCACGAAGCAGTCAGGCCCGGTGGAGTATTGGAGGGGTGCGGTGTCGGGGCCTGGGAGGTTTACTTGCTGGTACTATAGCACCAGCGGATGTGGAAAGCCAAAAGGACAAGAACAAAAACGAAATACAGATAGGTTATCAAAAGTCTGCCTTCGTCCACATTACAGTCGTTTTAGCAACCGCTCATACGGATCGTGCGGGCCGACCCAAAACCAGACGATTTCGTCTCCGTCGAGTGTGCCGACCACGCGATACTCCAGATTGATGCGCGCCGAATAAATTGGAAGCGTGCCATGCACCCGTTTGAAACGCAGACTTGGATGTTGTGGATTCTGTCGGAAAAGGTGATACGCTTCACGCGCTTGTTGGCGCACGGACGCGGGTAACGTAGCCAATGCCCGACGAAACCGCTCAGTCGTATACGATTTCATAGTCGTGCAGGGTCTAATACCTGTGTACGCCCTGCGCGATGCTCCGCCAGGGCTTCCGAAGCCAATTCCGCCAACAGGTCTTGTGAGGAGGCAAACAACTGATCCCAGCGATCTTCTGCTTCCAGTGCTTCCAGCTCGGCCAGAATCCAGGCCGCAATTTCGTCCTGTTGAGTTGCGGGCAACTGAGCTGCTTCCTGAAATGCGCGTTCAAGTAAGAGTGTCATATAGTCCCTTTCTACCCCCTGGTAGCGGTTAACGCCGGTTAAGCCAAAGCCGGTTCGCTCACACGGGCAAGATTGACAGTAACGACAAAACTTATCCGAAGAAGCGTTCGCGAATCCGCGCCAACACTGTCTCGAAACCAGCCTTCGCCTCGCGCGTGAAGCCGTATTCCTTCTCCAGACGCCGCAACCCGTGAGCCAGCGTCCGCCAACGATAGAAGCCTACCCAGTCCTTGGGGTCTTCGTTCAGTATACCGGTTTCAAAATCCTGCAGGAACTGGTCGGACGACAGCCCATATTGGGTCTCAAAGGCGATAACACCAGCCAACATTTTTGTGTAGACCTGGCGTGGGCTAAGACGCTGTTCGGTACGGGCGTACTCCTCGCGCAGTTGGCGAGAGCGAATCTGCCGTACCTGCTTGCGCGCCGCACTGATAAAAAATTGTTCAAGCGCCTCTGGATGGGCAACGGCTTTGACCTGCTCTACCAGTTCATCGGGGACTGCAATCATTGTGGACATAGGAAAACACCTTTCTTCACAGTCAATCCAGCCATTCTTATGGAACGATTATAGCACACAGAGCTAACGAACAGGCAAGCAATTCCTGCACTTCGCCGACGTTATTAAAATCTGTCCCGTTCAGGTATAGTATCTTCTCAATATCCAGGGGAAAGAGCTGACAGGTGCGTCAGTGGAGAAGTTTGCCAGGCAAGAAAAGTCGGTTGTGTCGCTTTCAGTTGCGCAACCATCCGGTTCACCTCATGACAGGGAAGGCCAGGCAAGCCTGCCCCCTTTATCAGCACTCCGCAGTCACCCCAGCCCAAATGCTTGAGTCAGACTTACCTGTAGTGCAGCCTGCTGATTATAGTACTTTGTGGACCAAATGCTCAACACGCAGATTCCTCCCCACCTATGCGCGGTCACGCTGCGAAACGTTATGAAAATCCGGCCCAATCGGGTATAATTGAAACGTTCGTTCGCATTCCCGACCCACGCGCCGCGGCCTCTTTTTGCCCTGGCTTGCAGGCGCGGCAGTGGCCGCCAGGAGAGTTTTGATGAGTGAAGAAATCTCAATGAATGGCAGTACCCCCCCTGTCAACGGGAGCCGACCCAACACCGAAACCAGCAGCGGTTTCAGCTTTGCCAGCAGCGTCTCCGAAGTCTCGATTGAAAGCGAGATGCGGGCCTCCTATCTTGACTATGCGATGAGCGTGATTGTGGCCCGTGCCCTGCCCGACGCCCGGGATGGGCTGAAGCCGGTCCATCGCCGCATCCTCTACGCCATGCACGATATGGGGCTGCGCCCTAACACCTCCTACAAAAAGAGCGCGCGTATCGTCGGCGAAGTGCTGGGCAAGTATCACCCCCACGGCGACACGGCTGTGTATGACGCGATGGCGCGTATGGCCCAGGACTTCAGTCTGCGCTACCCCCTGGTAGACGGCCAGGGCAACTTCGGCTCCATCGACGGCGACAGCCCCGCGGCTATGCGTTACACCGAAGCGCGCATGACCCGCCTCTCGGAAATGATGCTGCAAGACATCGATATGGACACGGTGGAGTGGGGGCCAAACTTTGACGACAGCCTGCGGGAGCCGCTGGTGCTGCCGGGCAAGCTGCCCAATCTATTGGTCAACGGTTCATCCGGTATCGCCGTGGGTATGGCGACGAATATCCCACCCTACAACCTGACCGAAATCTGCGATGTCATCACCTTCGTCATCGACAACTGGGAGCGGCGGGAGGAGATCGGGCTGGAAGAACTGATGAATTTCGTCAAAGGGCCGGACTTCCCCACGGGCGGGCTGATTCTGGGCAGCGAGGGCATCCGCCAGGCATTGGCCACCGGGCGGGGCAAGCTGCTGGTGCGGGCCAAGACAAACATCGAAGAGATGCCCAATGGCCGCTTCCGCATTGTGGTGACAGAAATCCCCTACCAAATCAACAAAACCACCCTCATCGAGCGCATCGCTGAACTGGCCCGTTCGGGCAAGCTGGAGACGATCAGCGATCTGCGGGACGAGAGCGACCGCACCGGGATGCGCATTGTCATCGAACTGAAGCGGGGGGCTGCACCCAAGAAGGAGCAGAACCGGCTCTTCAAATTCACGCCCCTGCAATCGACTTTTGGGGTCAACGCCCTGGCTCTGGTGGACGGCCAGCCGGTGACGCTGGGGCTGCGCCGGGCCCTGCTGGTCTACATCGACCACCGCTTCGAGGTCATCACCCGGCGCACGGAATACGAACTGGGCAAACAGCGGGAGCGGGCGCACATTCTGGAAGGGCTGCGCATCGCCCTGGAATTTCTGGATGAGGTGATCCAGACCATCCGCAGCAGCACCAACGCCGAGGACGCCCGCAGCCAGTTGATGAGCCGCTTTGGGCTGAGCGAAGTCCAGGCCCAGGCCATTCTGGACCTGCAACTGCGCCGTCTGGCCGCCCTGGAACGGCAGCGGATCGAGGATGAATACCAGGCGGTGATGGCCCGCATCATCTATCTGGAAGACCTGCTGGCCCACCCGGACAAAATTCGGGGGCTGATCCGGGAAGACATCCAGGAGATCAAAGACAAATACGGCGACGCCCGGCGCACCCACATTATCCCCTCGGCCAACGGCGATTTCAGCGAAGAGGACCTGATTACCCAGGAGAATGTGCTGATCAGCTACAGCGCCGGTGCGTATATTAAGCGCACCGCGGCCGACGCCTTCCGTGCCCAGGGGCGGGGCGGCAAGGGCGTGAAAGGAATGGCGACGAAGGGCGAGGACGAGGTGATCGACCTGCGCTTTGCCCGCACCCTGGACCACATCCTCTTCTTCACCAACAAAGGCCGGGTCTACAGCAGCCGGGTCTATGAATTGCCCGAAGGCAGCCGCACCAGCAAAGGTATCCACATTGCCAATGTGCTCACCCTTCAGTACAACGAAGAGGTGACGACGATGCTGACCCTGGAGGAGTTTGACGACGCCGAATTCATTACACTGCTCACCCGCAAGGGGCGCATCAAACGGGTGGAGGCGTCGGCCTTTGGCAATGTGCGCCAGACCGGTGTGATTGCCATGGGGTTGGATGACGACGATTCGTTGGAATGGGCACGCTTGACCAGCGGCCAGCAGGAGTTTATTATTGTCACCCGGGGCGGCAAGGCCCTGCGCTTTGACGAAGGCCAGGTGCGGGCTATGGGGCGCACGGCCGCGGGTGTTTTCGCCATCCGGCTGTTGGGCGACGATCAGGTAACCAGCTTTGATGTGGTGGAGCCGGACGGCGACCTCTTCGTTCTCCACGAGCGGGGTTGGGGCAAGCGCACGGCGATGGAGGAGTATACGCCCAAAGGCCGCTACACCCAGGGCATCCGGGCCACGGACATTAACCGGCTGGACGAAATCGGGCCGATTGTGGCGGCGCGGGTGGTGCGACCAAAAGACCAGATTACAATCATCACCAGCAATGGGATTATGCTGCGCACCAGTGTCGCCGACATCAGCCAGATGGGGCGCAGCACCCGGGGCGTGCGCATCGTGCGTCTGGGCGAGGGGGATTCGGTGGCGGCCCTGGCCGTCATCGCCCACGAGGACCTGGACCGCAAGGTGGAAGGCTCGGAAGACGCGGTGGAGACCCCCGCCTATGCCCTGCCGAAGCGTGAAGAAGTGACCGACGAGCCGAACGAGGAGATGGTCACAGAAGAAGTGGAAGAAGTGGCGTAGGATAGGAGTTGGAACGCAGATTAAATCCGCTTTTATCTGCTCGATCCCTTCGACAGGCTCAGGACATCGCAGCGTCATCCGCGTTCTGTCTTCCGGGGCAAAAAACTGAGTTTTTACACGGGGCAAGTGCATGACAATCGCACGGATTGTACACAAAACAACGCTGACCGAACAGCCAAAGGACTCGACGTATTGGCAGACCCAATCCTACGAGCGACGGTTGGCCGCGCTGGAAGAAATCCGCTGCGACTATCACCAGTCGTAACTGCTCACCCCCACCCAACCTCCCCCACTGTGGGGGAGGAGTCGATCCACTTCCCTCCCTGGAATGGGGAGGGCTAGGGTGGGGTGGCTGAACAGGTACTATTAGTTGAGGTATGGCTTTGAGCCAAGACTTCAGAGAGTTTACACAATCGTTAAACGATAAATGACAACACTCAAAGCCCTGGTGCGCCAGGGACCGGGAGCGCAGATCGCTTTCCTCCCGCAGCCGCAACCTGAAGAGATCGCCGAAGCTCTGGTGGCTTTTGCCAACGCCGAGGGGGGAACGCTTGTGCTGGGCGCGCACGCCAACGGTACAGTGGGCGATCTGCTGATGGAGGACGAGGCAGACAGCGCGCTGCGGGCGGCCTTGGCTCTCTGCCGTCCGCCTATGCCCACCCAATGGCAGTCCCAGGAGACACCCGCCGGTGTTGTCGTTCTGCTGCGGGTGGAGCGCAGCAGCGATCTGCATATGCTGGCCGATGGCCGGGTGTTGATCCGCTCGGGCAGCGAAAACCGCCCGATGGATGGCTCGGCCCTGCAGGTGGCTGCGGCCAACAAATCCCTGGGCGACTTTGAGATGGAGCCGGTCTCTGGCACGACCGAGGCGGATCTGGACGAAGAGATCATTCAGGAATATCTCAAAAAGCGGCAGCAGCGCAACCCCCACGGCACTGTCCTGGCCGACAGCCAGATGCTGGAGCAGATCGGGGCCATCACCAGCGACGGCACACCCACAGTCAGCGGCATCCTCCTCTTTGGCAAGAATCCCCAAACCTATCTGCCCCACAGCCGCACCGTCTTTGTAAAATTTGGCGGCGAACGCCCCCAGGGTGCGGGGGGCAGCTTTGGCTATGGGCGGCGGGAGGAGATTACCGGCCCCCTGGCGCGCATTGTGGAGCGGGTCTGGCGGGTGGTGTGGGAGGAGATGGACAAGAAGGCGGTGGTCAAAGGGCTGACCCGGGAAGAGCAGTTGGAGTATCCTCAATTCGCGGTGCGCGAGGCGCTGATCAATGCGGTCTGCCACCGGGACTACCGGATGCGGGGCAGCAGCATCGAAATCCGTATGTACACAGACCGGCTGGAAGTCATCAGCCCCGGCGGTCTGCCCGCCTACATCACTCTCGACAATATCGTTGAGGAGCACTACAGCCGCAACCCGCGCATCGTCAACGGTCTCTACCAGTGGGGCTACATCGAAGAATTGGGGCTGGGCGTGGACCGGATGATCGAGGATATGGTGGCTGCCGGCCATCCCCCCCCGGTCTTTGATGCCCAGAATCACCGCTTTACGGTCAAACTCTTCAACCGTAAAGACCCGGCCAAAGTCATTCCTGAGTGGGAGCAGGATATGAACGAGCGGCAGTTGAAAGCGATGCAATACGTTCAGGCCAATGGCACAATTACCAACCGGGACTATCGGGAGCTTTGCAGCCACGTGGGCGCGGAATCCCTGCGTCTGGACTTGGCGGATTTGGTGGAAAAAGGGCTGCTGCTGAAGATTGGCGACAAGCGGGGGACGCGGTATATTTTGAAGTGAGGCGAATTGCGAGTTGCGAATTGCGGTGGAGGGTGTGATATGTGGTATCCCACGCCCTTACCTCACGCATCATCTCTCACTTTTGGGTTATTTGGGATAAAATTTGGGATATTTGGCTTTTCCCAGGTAGAATTTGGATAAATTTTGGGATATTTGGGAAACTTTTTGGGATAACGGGCTATTTTCCCAGCCGCGAATGATTCCGTTGTGACAAGCATTTTGGTCACTGATGAACGCGGATAGAGACGGAATGGTACGGATACCCGTAGAAACGCCGGATTGTTGCCCGCCAAAGCTGATGCTATAATTCGTACAAGTCCTGTGCGCCGGTGTAAATACACCGACAACGAAGTAATTTGGTATTTTTGTAGGTGCGGTTTTGAACCGCACAGTCAACCGAAGGGGCACTCGCCTCTTGCGCAGCTACAAGCAGCGCCTACGATGCAAAAATCTTGGTAACTATACAGCGGACCCGGTGCGACGCACTCGCCACAGCCATTTTGCAGATGCGACTCCTCCTGGCGAGTGCGTCGCACCTGTATAGTCACAAATCTTGTTTCCAAAGCGATAAATCTGTCTCCTTATTTTAATTTTTAGCGTAGGTGTGTACTTTGAACAATTCTGACAACGATCTTTTCCATAACGACCCCGACGATATTTTGGATATCGTCGTTCAGCCCCGGTCCGTTGTGGCCCAGCCTCTCCCGGCGGTCGCAAGTGCGCCGCCGACGCTGGAAACATCTCCCGTTCTTCCTGACCCACCAGATTCTGGTGAGGAGGCGGGCGGTTGGCACGTAGCGCCCACCACAGACGGCATTGTGGATGCCAGCGCGACCGAATCGGCTGCCTGGGCGGAAAGCGACATCCCGGACTTGGCAGAGATGGGGGAGAGCGCAGAGGACGAACCCCACTGGTTTGGGCTGATGGTGCGGGAGGTGGTGGAGACGGTGGGGCTGGCGGTGATTATCTTTCTGATCATCCGCATCGGCATCCAGAACTACCGCATCGAAGGCCAGTCCATGGAGCCAAACTTCCACGACGGCGAGTATCTGATCGTCAACAAACTGGCCTATCGCCTGGGCGAATATGAGCGGGGGGATGTGATCGTCTTCAAATATCCCAACGACCCGACGAAGGATTATATCAAACGGGTCATCGGGCTGCCCGGCGATACGGTGGAGATTCGCAACGGCCAACTATTTGTCAACGACAAGCAGATCGAAGAACCTTACGACCATATGCCCAATGTGCGGGACGAACCGCCGACGGTTGTGGATTCGGGCCATCTGTATGTGATGGGCGACAACCGGCCCGCCTCTTCCGACACCCGCAGTTGGGGGCAACTCGGCCAGAACTTTGTGATCGGTCAGGCCTGGCTCGCCATCTGGCCTTTCGACAGCGCGGGGCTGGTGGCGCATCAACCCCTCGATGTCAATGCGGTGATGGCCCAGGGGCCGTGACCCAGAGCAGGGCAAAAGAGGCCGTCGGGTGCTGCCCGACGGCTTTTTTATTGGGCGGGTCTGGGCCAAAACCTGTAGCCGCGAGGTGCGACGCACTCGCCAGGAGAGCATTCTCATACAAAGATCGTGTGGTGAGTGCGTCGCACCCGAAGCCTGAGTAGTTACCGAAACTTGCAGAACCAGCCCAAATGGAGGACAATTCAGACAGGGACAATTTCAGTTTCCGGCCCACATCCGGCGTGTCCCCACGGCCAAAGGGATGGGGCTTTCACATAAAGGATGTGTAGAATGAACGGCAACAGTCGTACTCCTCTCTCCCCAGAGGATGTGGCGGCAGCCATCGATCACACGGCTCTGAAACCCGCCACCACCGAAGCGGAGATTCGCCAACTGTGCAGCGAAGCGTTGCACTACAAATTTGCCAGCGTCTGTGTCAACCCCACGTGGGTGGCCCTGGCCGCCGAACTGTTGGCCGACAGCCCTGTGCGGGTCTGTACGGTCATCGGTTTTCCGTTGGGGGCCACTCTCTCGGCTGTCAAAGCCTTTGAGACTGGTGCGACAATAGCCGCCGGCGCGCAGGAAGTGGATATGGTTATCAATATTGGGCGGCTCAAAGATGCTCAATATGACGCGGTGCGGGATGACATCCGGGGCGTTGTCAACGCAGCCCACTCTGGCGGTGGCCGCAGCCGCCCGGTGGTTGTCAAAGTGATTATCGAGACCGCGCTCCTGACCGATTTTGAGAAGCGTATGGCCTGCATTCTGGCCGCCGAGGCCGGGGCCGATTTTGTCAAAACCTCCACCGGCTTCAGCGGCGGCGGTGCCACTGTCGAAGACATCCGTCTGATGCGTCAGGTCGTCGGCCCGCAGATGGGTGTGAAGGCGTCCGGCGGCATCCGCAACGGAGCCAGCAGTCTGGCCCTGCTGGAGGCAGGGGCTACCCGGCTGGGTGTGAGCGCCGGGGTGACAATAGTACAGGAATTGATCGGAAAGCAGACCAGCCAGCCAATGGCAGCCGGGGGCGCGTACTGATGGTGGAACGGGTGCGCGACTACTTTATCCTCATCGGCCACACATGGATCTGCCCGGACTGCCGTCTGCGCCTGTTGACGGATCCGGAGGCGATGCTCATCGGCCACAAAGTGAGCGACGAGGAGCGGGCGTGCATCCTGACCCTGACCGACGAATCCTTTGGCACGATGATGGCCCTGGCCGCGGCCACAGTACTTTCCGTCGATGAACTGCGCGAAGCGATTGATCATCCACGCTCCCGGCTGCGCCATTTGGGTGTGAATAAACGCCGGAGATAACACGCGGCGACGCAGCACTTTCTTTTTGCCTGCCAAAACGTGAAACGTGAGATCATCCGAATCTACTCACGTTTCACGCTTCACATTTCTACCACAAAATTGAGATTTGGAATTCCCGAACCTATGGCCTCCTCCTCTGTCGAACTCCGCTCTTTCGTCTTTCTGGACAATTTGCAGCCCCAGCACGCGGCCTTTTTGGGCACGGTGGCCCAGGGCTTTCTGCCCCTGGCCGGTGACGCCAGCCTTTGGATCGAGATCGCGCCGGGGATTGAGATCAACCGGCTGACCGACATCGCCATCAAAGCGGTGGATGTGAAACCGGGTATGCAGGTGGTAGAGCGGCAGTATGGCCTGCTGGAAATCCACAGCCCCAGCCAGGCGGATGTGCGGGCCGCGGGCCAGGCGGTGCTGGACGCGCTGGGTCTGACCGAAGAAGACCGGCTGAAACCGGAGCTGGTGAGCAGCCAGATCATCCGCAATGTGGATGGCCTGCAAACCCAACTGATCAACCGAATGCGCCACGGCCAGATGCTCATCCCCGGCCAGACGCTCTATGTGATGGAAGTGGCCCCGGCAGCCTACGCCGCGCTGGCCGCCAACGAAGCCGAGAAAGCCGCCCACATCAACATTCTGGAGGTGCGCGCCTTTGGCAGCTTTGGCCGGGTCTATCTGGGCGGGGAAGAGCGGGATATTATGGCCGGGTATGGGGCCGCGGTGGCTGCGATTGAGGGAATGACGGGCAGATGACAAGGTGACAGGGTGAAGGGGTGACAGACGCGCTCACCCTGTCACCCTGTCACCCTGTCAGGTTACAGAAAAGACGATACGCAAGGAGCAAACGATGTCCGACGCATTGGGAATGATTGAGACGAAGGGTTTTGCGGCGATGGTGGAAGCCAGCGACGCGATGGTGAAGGCGGCCCGGGTGGAGTTGGTGGGCTATGAGAAGATCGGCGGCGGCTTTGTCACCGCCATCATCCGGGGCGATGTGGCCGCGGTGAAGGCCGCGCTGGACGCAGGTGCACGGGGCGCGGAGAAAGTGGGCGAAGTCGTCAGCGTCCATCTGATCCCCCGCCCCCACGACAATCTGGATCAGGTGTTGCCGCTGGGCCGCAACCCGGCCACTACGTAACTGTCCGTTATTACCTGAGTGGTTTCGTCGGCACGATTCCGGGAATCGGCCAGACGTACATTCGTCGGCACGATTCCGGAAATCGGCCAGACGTACAGGGGAATTCGAAAGCTTGTGTGGCCGATTCCCGGAATCAGCACACCCAAGTTGTTTACGGGCACTGACTAAGGAATAGGAACACCTATGGAAAATCTTTGGCGTCAACTCAGCACAGGCCCCAACGCGCCGGACAATATCTACGCAATTATCGAAATCCCCAAAGGCAGCCGCAACAAATACGAGTATCACAAAGAGCACGGGGTCATCTTTTTGGACCGAGTGCTCTATTCGTCTATGCACTACCCCGGCGATTACGGGCTGATTCCCCGCACCTTTTGCGGCGACGGCGACCCGCTGGATGTGCTGGTGATGATGACAGAGCCGACCTTTCCTGGCTGCGTGGTGCGCTGTCGGCCCATCGGTATCTTTCGGATGTTGGACAAGGGTGACGAAGATTTCAAGATTCTGGCTGTGCCGGAAAACGACCCGCTCCACGGCGATTACTACGACATCGCCGACATTCCCCAACATTTTATGAGCGAAGTCAGCCACTTCTTCAAAGTCTATAAAGATTTGGAGCAGAGCCATGTGGAGGTGGTGGGCTGGGAAGGGGTGGAGGCCGCCAAAGCCGAGATCGTCCGCTCCCAGGAACTCTACCGCCAGCGCTTCGGCTTCAAGGATATTTAGCTATGCAAGAGATTGTTCCCGGCTTGTGGGATGTGGGCGAACTGAAATCCATCGTCCCGGTTCACGCCTATCTCTGGCGTTGGGCCCAGGGCGTCACAATTATTGATACGGGCACACCCGGCAATGAGGCTATTCTGCTGGCCGGGGTGAAGGCATTGGGTTTGCAGCCCTCGGATGTCAAACGCATTATCATCACCCACGGGGATGTGGACCACACGGGCAGTCTGAAAGCGTTGAAACGGGCCACGGGCGCGCAGGTCATCTGTCACACGGTCGAGAAAGAGTTTCTCGACTACCCCCAGCGGCGCAAACCGGCCAAAACAGCCCTGGGCCTGCTGATGCGCCCGATCTTTGCCCTGGCAATGCAATTCCCCCCATACCGGGTCGCACCCCTGTCGCCCGACCGCACCCATGTGGACGGGGACAAACTGCCCGAAGGCTTTACGATTGTTCATACGCCGGGCCACACCCCGGGCCACATCTCCCTGCTCCACCCGGAAAAGCGCTTTCTCATCGCCGGGGATGCCCTGCACAACCGGGGCGGCAAGCTCGGCGCGCCGCCCGCCCTCTTCACCCCGGATATGGAAAATGCCCACGGCTCGATTTGGAAGCTGGCGAAAAAGTATGGGAATGATTTTGATGTGGCGGTCTTCGGCCACGGCCCGCCCATCCGGGAAAGAGCAGGCGAGGCGCTCACCGCATTAGTCGCCCAATTGTTTGAGGCAGAGGCCAAGCCATGAAAATCGCCATCGTCGTCGGCACAGTCGTTGCCAGCCACAAAGAGCCAAATCTGGAAGGCAGCCGTCTGCTCATCCTCAAAAATGTGACGGTTGACGCCCAGGTGCAGAGCGAATACGTCGTGGCCGTGGACGCGGTGGGCGCGGGGCCGGGGGAATACGTCCTCTACGCCGGTGGTTCCAGCGCCCGCCAGACCGCGGCCACCCACAACCGACCGGTGGATTCAGTGGTGATGGCGATTGTGGATTCCTGGGAAGTGGATGGGGTGGAGAGGTATCGGAAGGGGTAGGGAAATGGGGGAGAAGATGACACATGTATTTGAAAGAGAAGGCCATAGGATTTATTGGGGCGATACTCTGCAAATTCTTGCAGATAACATTTCCGATGCATCGGTAGACCTCATTTTTGCCGATCCTCCATACAATATCGGCAAGAATTTTAATGGCAGAAAAGATAAGTGGATTTCTGATGAGGAGTATCGTGAATGGTGCTACCGATGGATCGATCTGTGCGTCAGAAAACTCACGCCTACGGGCAGTATCTATCTAATGGCAGCTACTCAGAATATGCCATATTTTGACATTTATCTTAGTAAGAAACTGCATATTTTGTCGAGAATCGTCTGGTTCTATGACAGCTCTGGCGTGCAAGCAAAGAAGTATTACGGCTCCCTTTACGAACCGATTCTTTTTGGCATCAAAGACAGAAAGGAGTACACATTCAACGCGGATGAGGTTCTGGTCGAAGCCAAAACTGGAGCAGAACGTAAACTTATTGACTATCGGAAGGCCGTGCCATCTGTATACAACACGAAGAAAGTCCCAGGCAATGTTTGGGAGATTCCGCGAGTCCGCTACAGGATGCCAGAGTATGAAAATCACCCTACCCAGAAGCCGATTGCCTTGCTGGAACGTATCATTCTTGCCAGTTCGAATCCTGGAGATGTAGTACTCGATCCATTTTCCGGCACGTTCACAACCTCCTTTGTGGCGAATAAGTGGGACAGACGCTCAATTGGCATTGAAATTGAGGAGGCGTATGTCAAGATTGGCCTGCGCCGCCTTGAAATAGTGACCCATTATAAAGGCGAAGAACTGCGACGCGAGGCAAAAAGTTATGAGCGACCAGCCCCTATTCAACCCAGCCTGCTAAAGCAACCATAAAATGGAACACGACTTTACGCAACAGATTCAACAAGTGCTTATCATGCAGTTTGGTGAGACTTGGGAAGATATCTACGTCAAAAGCCCTTTACTGCAATATCTGAATATTAAGACAAAATCGGCAACCCGAGGTGCAAAGTCACGCAGCAGCTTTGCAAATCTCTATGCTATCTATGTTTTGGTGGAAGATTATCTAACAAACAATTTTGAGAAACGGAACGACTATTCCGACTACGAAGGCGCACGTTTCACCGATTTGCTTCGTCGCCAAAGAGATCTCCCGTTCGGCAGCAAATTGCAGAATCACGCTCTCAATAGCCGCATGAACGAAGAGTTCAGAAAGTATTTCCCTCAAGTCGAGTACCTCCCTATCCTCAGAGATTTGCAGACAAATCGCTACTGGATCAATGAGAATCTGTTGATTATCATTGCTGGCGGAATTACTTACAACATTGGAGCATCTGTTATTCAGGTTATCGATCGGTATATCGAAACCAAACGCACCGCCTTCGATAATTTCATTCAAACCTGTGAACGACTCAAGAATGTCTCAGGGGAAAATGACACGGAAGTCGAAAATTTTATTTTCGGATTACTCGCACATAACGTTGACGCGCGCATATTTGAAATCGTCAGCTATGCAATTCTGAAATTTCACTATCACGATCAGACAGTTTATTTTGGCTATGACTTGTCAGAAATCCGAGAAGAAAACCTTTCGCTCTATAAAACAGGCCGGACAAATGCCAATGACGGCGGCATTGATTTTGTCATGCGCCCTTTGGGCCGGTTCTTCCAAGTAACGGAAACTCTGGATGTTCGCAAATACTTCCTCGATATAGATAAAATTGAGCGCTATCCGATCTCCTTTGTAATCAAGTCCGAGGAAACGGTTGCGGAATTAGAAAATAGACTGCGGAGTGGCGCCCGGAAACGCTACTCAGTACAGACAATCGTCGACAAGTATATGAGTTGCATTGAGGAGATTATCAATCTCCCCGTCTTACGCCAGCGCTTCGGAGAATCACAATCTCAAGGTTTCTTGCGGGAAATCCTGGAAGAAATCATTCTGCAAAGCAGGGTTGAGTTCAATTATGACTGAACAGACCCGCGCACCCCACCTCAGCCACGTCGGACGCACCGACCCCGCGCCCTTCCGGGCACCCCAGCCCGAACGCCTGGGCCTCTACCCGGACATCGACCGGGCGGTGGGCGCGGCGCGCCACGCTTTTCTGGCCCTGGACAAATTGAGTTTGGAGAGCCGGCGGCGTATTGTGGAAGCCATCCGCGGGGTGGCCCGCCGAGACGCGGCCGAGTTGGGACGGATGGCCGCGGAAGAGACCGGTCTGGGGAGGCCGGAGGACAAAGAGCAGAAGAATCTGCTCGTCGCCAACCGCACCCCTGGCCCGGAAATTTTGCAGGCCGAGGCCATCAGCGGCGACAACGGGCTGACCCTGACCGAGCGTGCGCCCTATGGGGTTGTCGCCGCCATCACCCCCTCCACCAACCCGACTTCGACAATTTTCAACAACGCCATCAGCATCCTCAGCGCGGGCAACGGGGTGGTTTTCAACGTCCATCCGGGGGCCAACCGGGTCTGCAACGAGACCATCCGTCGCATCAACCGGGCGATTACCGCAGCGGGTGGTCCGCCGGACCTGCTCACCGCGCCGGAAGCGGCCACGATTGAGAGCGCACAGGCGCTGATGACCCATCCCGGCGTGCGCCTGCTGCTGGTGACGGGTGGGCCGGGGGTGGTGCGGGAGGCTATGCGCAGCGGCAAGCGGGCCATCTGCGCGGGGCCGGGCAACCCGCCGGTGGTGGTGGACGAGAGCGCTGACATCGGCCTGGCGGCGCGGCAGATTGTCTTTGGGGCCAGCTTCGACAATAATGTGATTTGCAGCGACGAGAAGGAAGTTTTCGTCGTGCGCTCTGTGGCCGATGAACTGCTGGCTGGGATGCAGAATCACAGCGCGTTGCTTCTGCCCAAATACAAACTGGCCCAGTTGGAAAAGGTCATCTTTGCGGAAATGGGCGCGCCGGGCAAGCCGGGTGTCACCAACAAACGCTGGGTGGGCAAATATCCCTGGCAGATTCTGCGGGAGATCGGGATTGAGGCCGGGCCAGAGCTGCGGCTGATTGTGGTGGATGTGCCCGCCGAGCATCCCCTGGTCTGGACCGAGCAGTTAATGCCTGTGCTGCCGGTGGTGCGGGTAGAGAACGCGGACGAAGCCATCGATTTGGCCGTGGCTGCGGAGCACGGCTTCGGCCACACGGCCGCGATGTACAGCCGCAACATCGACAATCTGAGCCGGATGGCGAGGGAGATCAACTGCTCAATTTTCGTGAAGAACGGGCCCACACTGGCCGGTCTGGGCTACGGCGGCGAGGGCTACACCAGCTTCTCCATCGCCAGCCCCACCGGCGAAGGGCTGACCACCGCCCTGACTTTCTCCCGCATCCGCCGCTGTACAATGGTGGATCATTTCCGCATTGTGTAAGACCGTTGACGAGCAAATGAAATTCACCACTGAGTCACTGAGGGGTGGAGTTACACTGAGAAAGAGAGACATAAATCCTCTGTGAAACTCAGTGCTCTCCGTGCCTCAGTGGTAATAACTCCCAACTTGGCAATGGACATTCCAGATTTTTTCGAGCGTTACGAGTGGAGCTGCGAGGAGGTCGAGCCGGGCATCTGGCGGGCCAGCTTTGCCGACGAGCGGGAGGAGGAGTACGACCTCTTCGTGGCAGAGACGGACGATTGGCTGCATTTCGCCATCTCTCCCCTGACGCCCCGTCTCACACTGGAATGTGCTATATCGCTACACGAAACACTGCTGCGTCTGAATCAGAGCCTGCGTCTGGCCCGGCTGGCCCTGGACGACGAAGGGGATGTGGCGCTCCTGGCCGATCTGCCCCTGGACGAACTGCGCTTCGCCCATTTTGCCGCTGTCCTGGACGCATTGACTGGCTACACCCGGCGGTTGGGCGGCGAACTGAGTCGGGTCGCCACCCAGCCTGGCTACCGTTCGCCACTTTTCTGACAGAAGGACACGGATTTTTACGGATGGATTGGATTTACACGGATTAAACAATGGCTACTCGTCTTACCGCGTCGGACATTTTACAGCAGCAGCTTGACCATTTGGGCGTGGCCCGTCCGGGCGATGTGGGCTGGGTACACGGGGCCAACAGCCGGGCCAAGCTGGAAGCGGCGCTGGTCGATCCCGCTGTCCACTACATCGAAGGCGACATCTCCCTGGGCGGGGACGGCCAGATTATTATGGCCCACCCCCCAGCCACATCCAGCGACCTCTCTTTCACCGATTGGCTACACGCAACGATTGCCGCGGGCAAGGGTGCAAAGCTCGACTTCAAATCGCCCGCGCTGGTGGAGCGCTGTCTGATTGAGGCCAAACGCCACGCGTCGGGCCGCATCCCGCTGATCGTCAACGCCGACCTGCTGGTGGGACCCGGCGGCAATCCGGTCAGTTTTGATCCCGCCACTTTTCTGGCGCTGTACAAAAAGCACCTGCCCCAGGCCATTCTTTCGCCGGGCTGGAAGGTCGGTGATAACGGGACGAGCTATAGTCGCCAACAGTTGACGGAGATGCAGGAGCTATTGCGGGCAGTGCGCAGTCCAGTCACCCTCTGCTTCCACGCCTGGTTTCTCTTCATTTCCTGGCCGGATGTAAAGTGGTTGCTGGACCAGACACCCTATACGATTACCGTTTGGGGCAAAGTTGAATCGCCCGAACTGCTGAATTGGCTGCGCAAGTACACGAATCCTGCCCGCTGTTTTTACGACGTACAGGACGGGGAAGGGCGGCAAGTATCGGTTTTCGGCACGGCAACGTCCCGATGAGATGACCGGTGGATGCCGCCTATTCTCTCATCATCTCAACATCCCACAGGAAAAGACAATGAACCTCCTCATCTATCCCCCCCTCTCGCCCACCGAACTGGCCCAGGTCCGGGCCGTTTCGGTGGGCGTGGAGATTGTCAACGCCCAGTCTGAGGCCGAAGCTAACTCGGCCATAGGCGAGGCCGAGGCGATGTATGGCAATCTGACGCCCGCTCTTTTGGCCCAGGCAGGCAAGCTGAAATGGCTGCAAACGCCTATGGCCGGTCTGGAAAATTATATGTACGCCGAGTTGGCCGACAGCCCGGTGGTGGTGAGCAATATGGCGAAAATCTACAACGATATGATTGCCGACCACGCGATGACGTATATTCTTATGTTTGCGCGAGGGTTTCACATTTATATGCGGCGACAGTTGGCGGGTGTGTGGGAAAAGGGCACTCCCGTGCGCCATCTGGCCGACTGCACCCTGGGGATTATCGGGCTGGGCGGCATCGGCACGGATTTGGCCCAGCGGGGCAAAGCGGCCCGGATGCGGGTGATCGCCACGGAAGCCCGGCCCGGCGAGAAGCCCAGTTTTGTGGACGAACTCTGGCCGGCGACTCGGTTGAACGATCTGTTGGCCCAGTCGGATTTCGTCGTCAGTTGTGTACCCCAGACCCCAGCCACTATCGGGCTGATCGGCGCGGCAGAGATCGGGCTGATGAAGCCCAGCGCCTTTCTCATCAATATCAGCCGGGGGGTGGTGGTGGTGCTGGACGCCCTGGTGGAGGCTTTGCAGGCCGGGCGCATCGCCGGCGCGGGGCTGGATGTCTACGAAATCGAACCCTTGCCCGCGGGCCATCCCCTGTGGGCGCTGGAGAATGTGATTCTGACGCCCCATGTGGCTGCGAACAGCTCGTCTGGCCTGCTGGCCCAGCGGCGGGTCGATACGCTGACGGGCAATCTGCGCCGCTATCTGGCCGGGGAAGCGCTGCAAAATGTGGTGGACAAACGGATGCTTTTCTAGCGGGCGAGGCAACAAAAAAGGGGCCGACTGTTGACAACAGTCGGCCCCTTTTTTTGTTGTTCGTGTACTACACTACTCGCTGACAGGCGTGGGCAGGGGCACACCGCTGCTCTGCAAATAGCGGAAGAAATCGGACCCGGCGGGAATGATCAGACTGTCGCCGGATTTGAGAATCTTGGCATAGGAATCCAAACGGCGGGAAAAGGCGTAGAACTCCAAATCTTCGCCCAGGGCAGCGGCGTAGACGGCGATGGCTTCGGCCTCGCCTTCGCCGCGCAGGGCCTGGGAAATCTGGTAGCCTTCAGCCAGAATCACAGTGCTGTCCCTGTCCGCTTTGGCCCGGATGATATTGGCCTGTTCTTCGCCTTCAGCCCGGAAGAGGGAGGATTCCCGCTGGCGCTCCGCCCGCATCCGGTTGAAGACGCTCTGCTCCACCTCTTCGGGCAGGTCAGCGCGTTTGATGCGCACGTCCACCACTTGGATACCAAACTCGGCGGCTGTGGCCGACGCCGAGGTAGTCACCCGGCCCATAATATTTTCCCGCTCGAAGGAGACCACATCCTCAAAGTTGGAGGTCGCCAGTTCCCGGCGGATTTCGGAAAAAACGATGTCGTCCAGGCGTGCCCGGGCCCCGGCCTCTGTGCGCACAGCCTTGAAAAAGAGCAGCGGGTCGATGATACGCCAGCGGGTCACGTGATCGACCACCAGACGCTTCTTGCCGACGGTCAGATATTCCTGGGGCAGGGCGTCGCTGGAGAGCACCCGTTTGTCAAAATAGGTTACAGCCTGGGCAAAGGGCAACTTCATGTGCAGCCCTGGGTCCTGGTAGATGGCGACCGGATCCCCAAACTGAAGGATAATCGCCTGCTTCGTCTCATCGACGATAAAAATGGTCTGCAGGCCAACGAAAAAGAGGATGGCAAGGAGAACGACTGCGCTGTTCAGCATACGAGTAGACATAGGATCAATCTCCTTCGGGGGCGGCGTCGGTGGCGTCTGGGCTGGACGGGAAGTCCGAGCCATCCAGACCCTTGAGGGGCAAGAAGGGCAGCACCTGTCCACCGATGGCGTCGGCGTCGAGCAGTGTGAGCTGCACCTGTTGCAGGACACCTTCCAGGGCCTCGATGTGCATACGCTCTCTCGTCACATCCGGGGCCAGGCGATAGGCTTGCAGAATGGAGAGAAAGCGCTCGGCATCACCTGTGGCACGCAGCACCCGCTGCTGTTTGAAGGCGTCGGCCTCTTCGATGAGCTTCTGTTTGTTGCCCCGGGCCCGGGGCACAATATCGTTCTGATAGGCCTCCGACTCGTTGATCAGCCGTTCTTTGTCGGCCAGGGCACGCACAACCTCCTGAAAGGCATCGCTCACCTCTTCGGGCGGGTCGGCGCCCTGCAAGCGCACGTCGGTAATCTGAATACCCGTGCCGTAGCTCTCCATCAGTTGCGCCAGAATGACACGGGTCTGGTCCTGCACCCTGGCCCGTTCTTCGGTGATCACCGCGTCGATGGACATCTTGCCGACCGTATCGCGCAGGGCTACTTCGGCGCTGGTCAGCAACACATCTTCCGGGTTCTGGACACTGAAGACAAAGTCCCGGGAGTTGGCGATACGATACTGGACCAGAAGTTCGACTTTGACGATATTCTCATCGGCGGTCAGCATCAACGCCTCGCCCAGCACATCCTGGCGCTGGGTGGCGGAGCTGCGGAATCCGATCTCGGCACGGCGGACGCTCGAAACGTCTACAATCGTCACCTGCTGGATGGGGGAAGGCAGGTGATAGTTAAGACCGGATGTGGTCACACCCGTAAAACCGCCAAAGGTTCGGACCACACCTTCCTCGCCCGGCTGCACGGAATAGATACCCGTAGCCATCCACAGGAGCAGGACAGCCAGCACAACGAGAAGAGTGAATGCGCCCCGACGTCTGGACGCCCATCCCGAAAGCGCGTCCACATACTCCGACAGCGGCGGCAGGTCCTGGCCGCCGCCCGATCCTGGTTTGCTTAACATTATTTCTCCTTATGGTTACAAAAGCACTGGCTTACGCATTCAGCAGAGAGCAGTGCGGCTCGGTCAACATCTGTACGTGGGCAGTATAGCACCTGCGCGGATGAGAGCGAAACCGGGGCGTCACCGCGGGAACACTCATTTTACCCAACCACCGACAGAAGCGCTCTATAACACAAACTGTTAGCTTGCACTCCGGTCAAGCCAACAGCTCGTATTACTCTAGCCCTTCAGCCCGGAGGTGACCATTCCCTGCATAATGTACTTCTGGACGACGAAAAACATCGCAATCGGCGGGAGGATGTAGAGGACCGAAGCGGCCAGGGTGGGGGTGACGAGGGGATAGCCCTGGGGATTGACGTAGGAGTTGATCAGCTTCACGGCCAGGGTGGTATTTTTGTCGGTCAGGTAGAGCAGAGGCATCAGCCAGTCGCCCCAGACGCCCAGAAAATTGAGGATGAAAGAGGTGGCGATGACCGCGTAGGAGTTGGGCAGGACAATCTGGACAAAGATGCGCAGAATATTGGCCCCATCCACCTCGGCGGCCTCCTCCAACTCCTGGGGGAAGGCCTGAAAGAATTGGCGAAAGAGAAAAATGTGGAAGGGGCTGGCGGAAAAACCCCACAGAATCCAGGGCCAGTAGGAGTTTGTCACCCGCAGATTGGAAAAGAGCACGAATTGGGGAATGATGTAAATGCTGGCCGGGATGAGGATCAGCCCGACAACAATCGAAAAGAGCTTGACCCGGCCCGGCGCGGGGATGCGGGCAAAGGCATAGCCCGCCATCGCGCTGGTGATGACCGTCAGCGTCGATGTGACGGTGGCAAGCACCAGCGAGTTGCGGGCATATTTGGCAAAGTCAATCATTGTGACAGCGCGCAGATAGTTGTCCCACTGGGCCACAACGGGCAGAATTTGCAGCCCCTCGGAAATGTATTCGGATTCGGTTTTCAGGGAGGTGAGAATCAGCCAGATGACCGGAATCGCCAGCACAAATGTCACCAGAACCAGAATCGAATAGGTGAAAAAGGCGCGAAAACGGTAGAGAGAAACCGGGCGGCGGGCAGGTGTCAGTTGCATCGGGGCATCTCCTACTTCATATCCGATTCGTAGTGGACCCAGCGGGGCGCGCTCCAAAAGAGGATGGCGGTGAAGAGAATAATAACCACCACCAAAAACCAGGTCAGGGCCAGGGAATAGCCGTAGCGCTGAAAGCCAAAGGCTTGCCGGAAGGCGTGAATCATAAAGAGATAGACCGAACGGGTCGGCGGCGTGGAGAGCGCGCCGCTGTTCCCCCCCGCGCTGGGGGCCAGAAGCATTGGCAGAGCGAAGTATTGCAGGGCCGAGACGAGACTGAGCACCAGTTGATAGAAGATAATCGGCGTCATCAGCGGAATCGTCACATTGCGGAAGGACTGAAATTTGTTGGCCCCGTCGATGCGGGCCGCCTCCTCCAGTTCCAGAGGGATGCCCTGCAAACCGGCCAGGAAGATGACGATGCCCGATCCCAGACCGGTCCAGACAGCCACACTGGTCAGGGAGACCAGCGCGTATTCGCTCAGCCAGTTGATCGACACATTGGGAATCACCAGCTCCAGGCTCTGGTTGACAAAGCCGTAGATGTGATGGAGCATAATTCGCCCGATCCAGGCCACGGCCACCAGGGGGATGACGCTGGGTAGATAGAAAAGGGTGCGAAAGATGCCCCGGCCTTTGATATTCTGATTGAGCAGATAGGCCAGCACAAAGGAAAGTACCAACCAAAGGGGGGTATTGAGCGCGGCCCAGAGCAGCACCCGTTGCAGGGAATAGAGCGCGTCCCGGTCTGTAAAGATGCGGGTATAGTTTTTGGCGGCCATAAACTTCATCGTCGCCAGATTCAGCCCGTCGTAGTTGGTAAAGGAGAGAGCCAGCCCGCCCAGCAGAGGCAGAATCGTCAGAACAATCAGACCGAGCAGCCAGGGCGCAATAAAAAGGTAGAAGGCGATGCTCTTTTTGGTCGAGCGCGAGGCCAGCCGCTGGCGCAGGGTTTTGCGCGCTTTGCCAGCGCTTCCCGGATGGGTGATTGCAACCGTCATGGCTACTCTCTCCTGTGGGGGAGGCAGACCTGTCAGGTCTGTTCGTGTCACAATAAAGCAGGACTAGCAACTTGTCGGGATAGCACAGAATAGAACGCGGATTGAGCAGAAAGTACGGAAAAAGCCGGATTTTGTACTGATCAACGAGATGATAAAACGTAGGTGCGGTTTGCAACCGCACTTCTCCGGGTGAAAGTGCGGTTGCAAATCGCACCTACAGATTCCACCATCTTCTTGATCAGTACAGAAAAAGCCGGATTTTTCTCGCTTCTATCCGCGAAAATCAGCCCTTCCCCTTCGACAGGCTCAGGACACCGCCGCGTCATCCGCGTTCTATTTCTTGCCTCTCTGACAGTCTGCTAGCCGATCCGGTCCTTGCCTTCCTGAATGGCGATGTTCGTCTCCGACTCGATCAGGGCCAGCAGATCGTCCAGGCTCATCTCGTCCTTCAGCGCCTGCTCCAGATTCTGGAAGTAGACCTGGCCGGGAACCATCGGTTCGCCGCCGGCCAGATAGGGATTGAAGGCCAGGGTGTCGCCGGAATAGGGGGCTTCGTCCTGGATAGTCTGCCAGGCGAAGGAGGAGACCGGGCTTTCCTGGGGGATCAGCGGGTAGAGGGATTTCAGACCGGGCAGACCCCAGCCGGATTTGGCCCGGTTCTGGGCCGGCTCTTTGCCCATAAACCACTCAAAGACGCTCCACGTAGCATCCGGGTTTTTGGTCTGGCTGGACGCAATCGCACCGGTGGCGGTGACGCAGGGATTGTTGCGCACACCCTTCCAGGTGAAGTTCGGGTACATCTTAATCTTACCCTCGGCCGCGGCTGCTTTGAACGCCTCGTCCGGGTCGCCCACTACAAAGCCGTGAAACCAGTAGCCTGTCCACACCACAGCCAGACGGCCCGCCACAAAGTCGGGGCCAAACCAGGCCGGGCTGGGGTTGAGCGGGCTGGTCATCACGCCTTCCTTCGCCATATTGAAGAAGTAGGCGATGGCGTCGGTGACAGCCTCGTTGCCCACTACATTGATGCTCTCGAAATCCTCGGAATAGAGGCTGCTGCCCACATTCTTGGCCATCGTCATCCAGAAGCGGTCGATGAAACCGGTGGCCGTGTCGAAGCCCATCGTCACAGTCTGGTCGCCCTCTTTGGTGGTGACGGCGCGCAGCAGTTCCAGCATATCCGTCTCGCTCTGGGGTGTGGAGAGGTCCGGCGCGGCCATCCCCGCCTTCTCAAAGACGGTCTCGTTCACCCACGTAAAGGTATCGGGCGCCCAGTCCTTGACCATCCCGTAGAGGTCGCCGGAGCCGGTGTTCAGGGCATCGACCACCCGGTAGTAGTTGTTTACATCGGTCAGGTCGTCCTGCTTCAGGGTCTCGCTGGTGTCGAAGAAGGGTTGCAGGTTGAGCAGCATCCCCCGGGCGAACATCTGGGGAATGGCCGGGGCTTGCACACGCAGCAGATCCGGCGCTTCGCCCGAAGCGAACATCGCAAAGAAGCGGGTATCGTCCACATCCACACGGGTAATCTGATAGGGCGCATAGTCGGCGTTGTACTGCTCGATCTCCGGGTCGGAAATCTCGTTTGCCTGGTACATCAACACAACTTCTGTGGCCGCTTGAGCAGGGGCAGAGGCAGCTTCACCGCCAACCGCAGGTGCTTCAGCGGCTGGCGCAGCAGGCGCAGCACAGGCGGCCAGCACAGTGGATGCGCCGAGAATGCCGGTCAACTTCAGCATCTGGCGGCGGGTCATACGAGCGTTCATGCGGGTTTCTCCTTTGCAAAAATAGGGAAGTGGAACTGTGGGGATAATAGGAAGTCACAAACCAGCGCGCATCGCTCCGGTGGATTGGCGAACGATCAACCGGGTAGGGGTGCGAAACACACGATCCGGCAGGGTCTCTTGGCGCAGCAACTTCATCAGCATTCTTGTCGCGGTGGCCCCCATCTCGCGCAGGGGCTGTTCTACCGTCGTCAACGGGGGCTGCACAACCGCGCTTTCGGGGATATTGTCAAAGCCCAGCAGAGAAATATCGCCGGGAACCGACAGGTCAGCCCGGGCCAGGGCATCCAACACCCCCAGCGCCGAGCGGTCGTTGGCGGCAAAGATAGCCGTGGGTCTGGGCGAGAGGGACAACAACTCCTCGGCGCAGCGGCGGCCCTGCACTCTTGTATAGTCACCGCTGCGAATGAGCAACGGATCGATGGGAATCCCGGCCTGGCGCAGAGCATCCTCATAGCCCTGGCGTCGCTCCCGCGCGCTGAGCAGTTCGGCCAGCCCGCCGATAAAACCGATGTGCCGATGGCCCAACGCGATCAGATGCGCCATCCCGGCCAGAGCGCCTTCCCGGTTGGTGGAGATCACATACCCCCCGGCGGAATCGATAAAAGCCGGGTCGATGACCACAAGCGGGTAGTTGCTGGGCAAGTTCTGGGCCACAGGCGTAACGACAATCATCCCATCGGTGATACTGCCGTTGAGGGTACGTACCTGATTGCGTTCCCACACCGCCTCGGAACGGGTCTGGGGGCGTCCGCTGCTGTAGATGAGCAGGTCGTAGCGATAGTCGTGGATGGCCTCGCCGATCCCCCGCACCACTTCAGCGCTAAAGGGGTCGCTCACATCCACCATCAGCACGCCGATTACATTGTTGCTGTGGCTGCGCATACTGCGCGCGGCCAGGCTGCTGGTATAGCCCAGCTCCTCGATAACCCGCTGCACATTGTCTTTTGTCACCTGGGATACGTCGTCTTTGCCGTTGAGAACCCGGGAGACAGTGGATACAGAGACACCCGCGGCGTCCGCTACATCCTGAATTGTGACTGCCGACTTTTTGCGTGGCATCACGGGAAATCCTGTAGATAAGCTGTTGGGGAGAAGGTTCCGGTAACGATACCGGAAACGTTACCGGTAGAATATCACGAGGGGGAGAGGTTGTCAAGCACCAATTTTGAGACCGATGGGATGATGAGGGCCGCTATGCATAGGGTGGCCCAGCCACGATTTGCGTGCAGAAAGGTGAAGACGTGAAACGTGAGATCAGGTGACGACACCTCACGTTTCACGTTTCAGTTGGCTGGCCGACCGACTAACGCACAAGCGTTAGTTCCTCGCTGGTACGGATTACCCCACCATCCCATTATCTTTTCATCTTCTCATCACCCGAAATCGCTGCCATCCAACACCATCGACAGCCCGGCAGAGACCCGGTTGAGGAGGGCCATCTCTTCGGCGGGGATGGATAGTTCCAGAGCGCCCAGATTGTCCGCCAACTGTTCGGGCGTATCCGCGCCGGAGATGACACAGGTGATCTCCGGCTGGGCCAGAATCCAGGCCTGGGCCACTTGTGCTACTGTCGCTCCTAAACGTTCGGCCACGCCCTGCACCCCGGCCAGTACATCCGCGGCCCGTCCCCGCAGCACATCCCGGAAGATACCTTTGCGACGGCTGCCCCACAGGGAGCTTTCTTCGGGCATAGCGTCGGGTGTGTAACGGCCAGAGAGCAGCCCCACACCCAATGGGCTGTAGGCCATCACCCCCAGGCCAGTGGCGCGGACCATCGGGAATATCTCCCGCTCCAGGCTGCGGTTGAGCAGACTGTAGGGGTTCTGGACGGTCATCAGCGGGGCGGCGTTGAGTCGATCCTGCACCCGCAATGCCTGGACCACCTGCCACGCCTGGTAGTTGCAGACGCCTACGTAGCGGACTTTGCCCTGCTGTACAAGGCTGTCCAGGGCGCGGAATTTCTCCTCGTCCGGCGTCGTCGAGTCCAGCGCGTGGAGGAGGTAGACATCGATACGGTCGGTCTTCAGCCGTTGCAGCGAGCGCTCCACCTCGCGCAAAATGTGATAGCGGGAGGCGCTGTAGTCGTTGGGTCCAGGCCCGATGGGGCTGGTAACTTTGGAGGTGATGACCAGATCATCCCGTCGCGCCCCCAGAACCCGTCCCAGCAGTTCCTCGGATTTGCCGATGTTGCGTCGGTCGTCCATCATTCCGTAGACATTGGCACAGTCGAGAAGATTGATGCCCCTTTCCACAGCCATCTCCACCATCCGTCCGGCTTCTTTCTCGTCGGCCTGGCCGCGCAGCCCCAACCCCAGAGCCATACGGGATACTTTGACACCGGCTGTTCCAAAGTTCACATAGTTCATCGCTTCTGCTCCTTTTTGATCTAAATAATCGGGTAACTGCTCACCCCCTCCCAACCTCCCCACCGTGGGGGAGGGGTAGGGTGGGTCTGATTTTGGTTGATACGAAATGAAAAAGCCATCCGAGGGGGGATGGCTTTGAGGCTTTTGATTGGCTCTGCTCAATCGGCTGAATGCTGGCCTTTGTATCCATCGGCGCTGGGGTCCACCACAGCGTCGGACAATGACGCTTGGGTCGAGAGTGCCTCTGCGATCTGCAAAGCTGGCTGGTTGGTTGGTTCACTGGGGGCGGGGGATGGCCCGTCCTCCCCGGTCCTGTAGCTGTGGGCTTCGGGTGGGATAATATAGCGTTCATCCAGAGGAATCATCTCGGACGAGAAGTAGGCGGCGGCAAATTCCTGGGCTTCGGGGGATTCGGCTGCATAGACTGTAATCGGAATCGGCCCTGCCATCCGCCAACGCATGGCGGTTTTGTGGTCGATATCCACCACCCAATGGCGGCTGAGCAGACCCGGAATATCCCTGCGGGCGGCCACATCCACCACCCAGAACGGTCCTTCGGCGATACGGTTCTGCCGTTTCAGCCAGACCCGCCGGTCCATATCCCCGGCCCGCAGCAGGGCCACATAGCCGATACATTCGGCGCATTGGCTGATGTGGTTGTGTGCGTAGCGGAAATCCAACACCCGCTGAAAGACGCCGGGGTTGTAATACATTGCCAGGCCCTGAGCCGGGAGAATTGAGGCGGCCCAATAGCTGGGGCGCAGACTATCGACTACAGGCTGCCACGGATTCGGCTCCGGCGTTGGCACTACTGCCGATTCCACACCCTCGCTGGTCGAGTCAGGGTCGCTGGCCTCTGGCCCTGGGGTGTTACTGTCCGCCACGCTGGCCATCAGTCCTCCCTCTACCGGTGGAGTGGTCGGGTTTTCACCTTCTGCGGAGACAGTGCCCAGCGCGCAAACCACAATGAGCAGGCCACTGACAAGCGCAGTACGTGCATATTGCATACAATATATCCTTTGATTCTACTGAAAATCCATCTTGCGATGGCGCATCACAACACTCTGTGCCAGCCCAATAGCCAGCAACATTGAGAGCAGACTGCTTCCTCCATAGCTTAAAAAAGGCAGGGTGACACCGGTAACGGGCATAATACTCAGATTCATTCCCACATTAATCAGCGTCTGAAAAAAGATAATCGCCGCCACACCCATTGTCAGTAAGCGTCCAAACTGATCCTGGGCCAGGTCTGCGATACGCACCAATCGCCAGATGATAAAGAAAAGAAGGAGGAGAATCAGTACAGTTCCGACAAAGCCCAACTCCTCGGCAATCACGCTAAAGATGAAATCGGTATGACGAACCCGTAAAAAGTGAAGCTGGTTTTGGCTGCCATGTCCCCAGCCTTTGCCAAGCCACCCTCCGTTGCCAATGCTGATCAATGCCTGCACCACATTGAACGAGGCGTCCCGGTTGCCGCCTGGGTCCACGAACATTTGCAGCCGTTCCACCATATAGCCCTGCATAGTGCCAACCAGAATGGGCAAGGCCGCCAATCCACCCATACCCATCAGCGCGATATGCCAAAGGCGGATACCGCTGACCAGAATTAAAATGCCGCCGATGAAGGCAAAGTTGACGGCCATTCCCAGGTCTGGCTGAAGATAGATTAGAACCAGGGGGATGATTAAAAAGAAGAGTGCCGCTATCAGGTAGCCTATGCGGCGCATTTGCTCCTGAAAACGGCTCAGATACCAGGCGAAGAAGATGATCAGCAGAAATTTGCCGGCTTCGGTGGGTTGTACCAGTGTACCGCCGATGCTGATCCAGCTCTGGGAACCACCCTGTACCGCGCCAAAGAGATAGACCGCAACCAGGGAAACGATCAGTCCAAGATAGGCGGGCTGAGCCAGCAGCTCTAAATGGCGGTAGTCGAAGAAGGCGACGAGCACCAGAACGACCAATCCCATAACCAGAAAAAAGAGTTGGCGTTCCCAATAGTCGGCCAGATCAATAGTTGTGATGGTAGCGCTATAGACCATCGCAATGCCGATGGCACAGAGGGCCACCACAGCCAGCAGAAGCAGAAGATCAAAGTTGCGCAGAAGTGAACGATCAAGCATAGGTTAGAGGCCAAAGGCGCGCCGCAGCCGCTCCCGCCAGCCGATTTCCTGGAAGCGCATCAACGGCACATTGTAGCCCAAAATCCGCTGGGCGATATTGTGATAGGCTTGACTCACATAGATTTCCCGATCCAGCGCCACAGGTCTGCCTTTATTGGTAGAAATTACAATACTGTCGTCATCGGGCACAATGCCGATCAGGTCGATGCTGAGAATATCCAGAATATCTTGACTGCTAAGCATATCCCTGCGCCGTACCAGGCGGGGATTGTAGCGGTTGATCACCAGCCGGGGGGCGATGCCCACATCCCGCTCCAACAGGTAGATCACCTTATCCGCGTCCCGCAGCGCGCTGACTTCTGGCGTCGTGACGATCAGAACTTCGGTTGCCGGCGCCACCGCATTGCGAAAGCCCGATTCGATTCCGGCGGGGGAATCGATGAGGACGTAATCGGCTATCTGCTGCAATTCCTGACAGACGCTCATCATCTGGTCCGGCGTGATCGCGGTCTTGTCCCGGGTTTGGGAGGCGGGCAAGAGGTAGAGTTCATCCACCCGTTTGTCTTTGACCAGCGCCTGGTGCAGGGGGCAGCGTTCTTCAATCACATCCACCACATTGTAGACAATGCGGCTCTCCAGCCCCATAATTATGTCCAGATTGCGCAGCCCCAGGTCGGCGTCTACCACAACCACCCGCTGACCAGCCATCGCCAGCGCCGTCCCCAAATTGGCGCTGGTCGTTGTCTTGCCCACACCGCCTTTGCCTGATGTAATTGTAAGCACGACCCCGGCCATTGCCTGCTCCGACTCAGATGCCAGTTGGCTGGTATTGGCTGTCCCACACGTCCACCACAATCTGTTTACCCATCACCCGGGCTACTTCGGGCTTTTCCACCACATCCCGCTTCCAGAACCAGCGCCCCGGCTCGTTGCTTACAGCCTTGGGCGACATAGCAATATAACCGGCAATGCGCAGTTGAATCGGCTCAAAGTCGATGGCACAGACCAGCGCTCGCTCATTGCCCATAGCCCCCGCATGGACAATTCCCCGCAACCGGCCCCACACAAAAATGTCACCGCCGCTGATCACCTCGGCACCGGGATTCACATCGCCGATAATCATCACCGTGCCCGCGTGACGAAAGACCTGGCCGGAACGCAGAGTTCCGTGATAGATATAGGGCGGCGCCAGAATCACTTCCTGGGCCGCGCCGTCGCTCTCCCCTTCGCTGACCGGGGGTGGCTCGTCTGGCCGGGCAGCGGGCTTCGGAGTCTCTGTCTCCGGCGCGGCGGCTATCGGTTGCGCAGACGGCGGCTCTTGGGGAGCCGTCACCTGATCCGCAATCGAATCGGCGATGGATTGGGGCGGCTGAAACTGCTCTACCGGCTTGGGCAGAGGGGTGGCCTGCCCGGTTTTGCCCAGATGGACCTCCCAACGGGTCGGTTCCGCTTTGCCCGCAGCCGGGGCCAGCCCTTTTTCCCCGTCCAGCCACTCCGCGGCCAGGCCAATCTCGTGTACCATCCGGTGGGTTTCCGGGTTGTTGGTGCGCACTGCCCAAATGGTGATATTGTAGCTGGTCAGCACATCGGCAATCTGCTGTAAATCATCCGCAGTGAGCAGACGCATTCCGATTTCAATGGCCACCCGCTCGCCCTGAAAAAACCCCTCCGCCCGGACCAGATGATCCGAAAGCACCCGCACAATCTCGCTCCAGCGGCCGCCCTGGTCACCGATGCGCATAATAATCCCGTCTCCCGTCCCCACAATACGGACGATAGAAGGCTTACCCGCAGGCGTGACCCCAGGCTGTTCCAAGATTCTGTCGCTCTGTTTCGGGCGCGAACTTCTTTCGGACACAGGACTACTCGCTTGTCGCTGTTTGTAATTCTTCTTCGGCTGGCGGTGGACCGTTGAAGTAGTAATCCAGAATCTGCTGGGCCACCGGTGCGGCTATCGACGAACCTTCACCGCCATTATAGACAAAGACCACCACCGCGATCTCTGGATTCTCGAAGGGCGCATAGGCCACATACCACGCATGGAAAGGAAGATTATCATCCTTATCCCGGAACGCGCAATCCTCAATTTCCGGGTCCCATTGGCAGAACTCGGCGGTACCGGTCTTGCCAGCTACCGCCACACCGGGCACCCGACTATTGGGCGCAGTGCCATAGGGTTCATTGACCGCGGCCCACATCCCCTGCTGGACATAGCGCAAGAGACTCTTGCTAATCGGCAGCTCTCGCACCACCTGGGGTGTAAATTCCCATTGCAGACCGCCCTCCGCGTCGATCATCTCCTGGACCAGTTGGGGTTTCATAATATAGCCCCCATTGGCAACCGCCGCCGTGGAAACCAACACCTGCAAAGGTGTGCCCAGCACATAGCCCTGGCCGATGGACATATTGTAGCTGTCACCGGTTGTCCACGACTCGGCCCAGGTAATCCGCTTCCACTGGTCATCGGGCAGGATAGAAGTCACCTCGCCGGGCAGATCGATACCCGTCCTGTCCCCATAGCCAAAGAGACCCATCCATTTGGCCAGCCGTTCGTTACCCAGCCCTTCCAACGCATTCGGAAAGCCACCGCCAATCCAGTAAAAATAGATATCGTTGGAGAGGGCCAACGCCTGGACGATCGAGATATTGCCGTGATAGATGCCCAGTTTGTGATTCCAGCTCACAAACTTCTGGGCCTGGGTCAAATCATTCGGGAAAAAACGGTTACGCAGAAAGATCGGGCCGTTGTCAGCAATGAGAGTCGTAGGATCGACCACCCCTTCGGCCAACGCCGCCGTAGACGAAACCAGTTTGAAGGTGGAGCCGGGGGGATAGAGGCCGTGGATGGCGTAGTTGAGCAGGGGGCGCCGCTCGTCCTGCTCCAGGGCCTTATATTCCGGGCCGATGCCTTCCGAAAAGATATTATTGTCAAAGCTCGGCAGACTGACCATTCCCAGAATCGCCCCGGTCTTGGGGTTCATAGCAATCGCAACCGCATTGGGCGATTTTACCCTCTCGGCTGTGGCTGCCAGAGAGTTGTACATCATCTCTTGCAGACGCATATCCAGGCTCAGGCGCAGATTCAAACCCGGCACCGGGTCCACCACCTGGCCGACGGTGCGCATCTCCCGGCCCAAAATATCCACTTCGATGTACTTCTGACCAGGCACACCCCGCAACTCATCCTGATATGTGTATTCCAGACCGTTCAGCCCCACCTGCTCGTTGGGGTCCCGATACCCTTCGGCCACATAAGAATCCGCGGCAAGGGCAGGGATCGGTCCCATAAAGCCCAGCGTATGGCTTACCAGATCTTTATAGACGTATTCCCGCACAGGCACCTGCTGGACTCTAACCCCCTGTAACTGATAGGTCTCCTCCGCCACATCAAAAGCGCTGTCCCGCTTTACAAGCTCCAGCAGGGGAATCGCCTCGAAGGAGCTGCCCTGGGTGCCCAACTGCACAGCCCGATAGACCAGCGCCACCAGCCCTTCCAAAGGCAACACCTGGGAGAGGTCCGGGATAACCGTTGGCGTCTCTACCAGCCGCTCACTCTCCCCATCCTTTTCAATAAATTGCAGAGTGACCAGTCGATAGGTGAGATCGATCCCGGCATCTGTCACCACCTTGGCAAAATCGGCCCGGCCCAGACGTAGAAACATCACCTCGGCCAGGTTGAGTGCAATCTCCGTATCAGTGTCCGCCCGCAAAACCTGTAGTAGCCGCTCGATGGCAAGCCGCTCTTCATCAACGTCTGTGTCAATCTGGTCATCGGGCAGCTCCGCCGGGACGATAGAAATCATAAAACTGGGCCGATTGCGCGCCAGAATCTCGCCGTTACGGTCATAGATCACACCCCGGGGCGGCGGCACTTCAATAAAGCGAAAACGGTTGTTATCTGCCTGGGTCTGGTAGGTTGCGCCCTGCATAATCTGCAAAAAATAGAGCCGGCCCACGAAGACCAGAAAGATGACTACCAGCCCCAGCCGCACCATTGCGGTTGCCAAAGTAGCGGTATGCTCGCCCCGTTCATGCGTAAACATCGGCTACCCCACCTCCCGCTGCTCTGGCAACCGGTTCAGAAAAGGCGTCAGGAGCAGCATAATAGCCCCATTGTACACCATTGCGGGCAGAATCAGCCGTTGGGTTGCATCCCAAATGGGCAGCCGGTGGCCGACAAGCGCCAGAACAGCCAAATAGAGATAGGAGTAGACCAGTGTGCCCAACCCAATACTTACAATCGGCACCAGCAGATTGCTGCGAAAGAAACGGGCGTGACCGATACCTGTCACCAGAGCCACACCCATCAGCGCCAGGCTGGAGCCACCCATAGGACCACCGCTCAACACATCCATCCACAGCCCCGCCACAAAACCAATGAGAAGCGCGCTGGCACCGCCAAAGAGCAGCGCCCAGGCCACAACAAAGACCACCAATATATCCGGGCGCACGTGGGCAATGGCGAGATGGGGGACCACCACCGAGTGAACGATGGCAACCACCGCCAGAACGGGAACCATCAAAAAGTAGAGAGATGCGCGGTTCATTGGGAAACGCCGGCAGAGATATCGTCCAGCGCGGGTACAAACTCCAGGGGATCAAAATTGGTGACGATCAGGACAAGTTCCAGACGGCCGAAGTCTACAATTGGTCTGACCACAGCCTCCTGAAAGACCTCAAAGTCCCGTTGGCGAACCTCCGTCACCTGACCGATGGGTATGCCTTTGGGGAAGTTTCGGCCCATCCCGGAAGAGAGCACCACCTCGCCCACGCCAACCCGGGAGCCTTGAGGGATGAAACCCATCACCGGATCCCCCCCCACAACCCCATTGATCACACCAGTAAGACGGCTGCTCTGCAAAATTGCGTTGACAGTGCTGAGAGGATCGCTGATGAGAAGAACTTTGGACGATGTACTGGTGACTTCGCTCACGCGGCCCACCAGTCCCTGGTTGGTCATCACAGGCATACCGACTTCGATACCCTGACGACTTCCCAGGTCTACCATCAAAAAATTGAGGAAATTGTTGCTGTCCCGCCCAATCACCCGGGCGATGATTTGACCGCCCCGCAATTCGATGCCGGGCCGGGTCTCGCTGAAGGACAAAAGCTCGCGTAGCCGCTGATTTTCCCGTTCGATCTCCTGCAAGCGCAGGTTCTCGGCCAGCAGGCTGCGGTTAATCGATTCCACCTCGGTTACCCGTCCCTGCAGGTACTGGAAATTGCCCAGAGCGCTCACCGTTTGGGTCACCCGATCGGTGAGCGTGGACAGCCCCTGCTGCCCCGGCGCCAGAATCAGGGCAACCGCGCCCTCCACTGTTCCCAGACGACCTGTCAACTGCAAAGCCATCAACAGAACCGCGCTGAGGATAAGAATGATCAATCGGATTCCCAAATCGGCTGGGCTGCCGAATCTTCGTAAATTGTCACGCATAGACAGTTAAAGGACTACCTTGCATCATCCGGCACGCCGATCCGGAAGAGAAAGCACGTAGTGTATAAGGTGGCGGAGCCACGAGAGTTGCGTACAGATCAGATCAGCTCCCCATGCGACGGGTCGCGCCACGGGGGATGAAAAGTGGACGCAGATTTACGCAGAAACAATTGATCTGCGCAGATTTTATCAGCGTCAATCAATTCAGATCAGCGGCATCAGCGTCCTATTTTCAGGGCAGTGAGCGTCGTCGGTGCGGGACGCAACTAACGCTTGTGACGTCGATCTTGCGATGGTACGGAGTAAGGTGGCGTAGCCACAATTTGCGTGCGGAAACAGGAAGACGTGAAGCGTGAGACCAGGTGAGGACACCTCATCGAAGGTACAGAGTGCCATACCCCATACCCTACCGAATCGTACTCTTGCGCTGCATAGACGATAGAGTCTCCCGATAATACTCAGGCTTCTCCAGAATCATCCCGGTGCCCAACACCACCGACGTCAGAGGATTGTCGGCCACGTAGACGTGCATCCGCGTCTCGTCCTGCAAGCGCTGGGCCAACCCTTGCAGCAGCGCGCCCCCCCCGGCCAGCACAATCCCTTGCTCCATCAGGTCTGCCACCAGCTCGGGCGGTGTCTCGTCCAGCGTATCCTTCACCGCATCCACAATCACATCCACCGAACTGGAGAGCGCCTCCCGAATCTCCACCGAACTGACTTCGATGGCTTCGGGCAGACCGGTAATCAGATTGCGCCCCCGCAGAATCATCGTGCGTTCCTGCTCCAGGGGATAGGCTGAGCCTACGTCCATCTTGGCCTTTTCGGCCATACGTTCACCGATAAACAGATTGTACTTCTGGCGTGAATAATTGATGATATCCTCATTCATCTCATCGCCAGCCACTCGGATAGAGCGGGAAACCACAATACCGCCCAAAGAGATGACCGCCACTTCGGTTGTGCCACCACCGATGTCCACAATCATCGAGCCGATAGACTCGGTGACAGGCAGCCCCGCCCCGATGGCCGCGGCCATCGGCTCTTCCACCAGACCCGCTTCCCGTGCCCCGGCGCTGATGGCCGCATCCCGCACAGCCCGCTTTTCCACCTCTGTCACACCCGAAGGGATGCCGACGACTACACGAGGTCGGGCTGTGCCAAAGGCCCGGTTGCCGTGTACTTTGCCAATAAAGTGATGGATCATCCGTTCTGTCACTTCAAAGTCCGAAATCACACCGTCCTGCAAGGGACGGATCGCAACGATATGGGCCGGCGTGCGCCCTACCATCTCCTTCGCTTCTTTTCCGATAGCTTTGATAGCAATCCGCCGCCGCGAAGATTTATCAATAGCGACAACCGAAGGTTCGTCAATGACGATACCCCGCCCCTTGACATGCACAAGCGTATTCGCTGTGCCCAGGTCAATCCCAATATCGAGTGAAAAAAGGCCTAAGAGCCAATCTAACGGGTTTGCCACACCCGGACTTCTCCTCTCCGTGGAGCCGATAAACCATCCGGCAACTGCTCAAGACTACACGAACAGCGCTCCACTGAATCAGCTTATGCAAGCTTATAGATTATAAAGTACGAAAGCGCTGTCCGCTGCGCCAGACCGACGAAACGCATCAGTCTGCGTTCCGTCCTATCAGGTCACCCGCGACGCAACAATCAGCGCGAAATTGCAACACAGTATACCACAGGCCGGAATGACGCAACAAAGCTGCCCAATCCGCTCTGTGGTATACTTTTCCTTATGCAAGCTATTTCTACCCTGTGCAACGACAGCCCGCCCAGCCCTGTTCCACCCGCCATGTCCGTACCCAACAGCGCCGACAGCCTATACCTGGCCTTGCAGCAAGCACAGGCGCGCCATCAGCTTTTCCCGGACGCGCCAGGAAGACAGCCCCAGCCTGTGGTCGTCGGTGTCAGCGGTGGGGCAGACAGCGTATGCCTGCTTCATCTGCTGCGGCGGGTGGCGGGCGAATGGCATTTGGCCCTGCACGTAGCCCACCTGGACCACAACATTCGGCCCGATTCGGCCCAGGACGCGGCCTTTGTAGAGGAGTTGGCCCAGGACTGGGGGCTGCCCTTTCACAGCAGGCGGCTCTCTCCCAGTGAAGTTGACGAAGCAGGCAACAATCTGGAAGCAGCCCTGCGGCAGCTACGCTACAGCTTTCTGGCTGGGGTGGCTACCGACCTGACCCCGCCTGGGAATGGATGGCCGATTGTCGCCGTGGCCCACACCGCCGACGACCAGAGCGAGACAATTCTGATGCACATCCTGCGGGGCAGCGGGTTGACGGGTCTGGCCGGAATGCGCCCCCGCACCTTTCCCGCCCTGGCTATTCAGGGAGTACCTGTTCAGCCACCCCAGCCTACCCCTCCCCATTCCAGGGAGGGAACTGGATCGACTCCTCCCCCACAGTGGGGGAGGTTGGGTGGGGGTGAGCCGTTACTTCAGGGAAAACAGCCCTTTTGCCTGGTGCGCCCCCTTCTCGACGTTTCGCGTACGCACATCCTACAATATCTCAACGCCCACAATCTGGCCTGGCGCGAGGACCCCAGCAATCGGGATTTGAGCCTGACCCGCAACCGGCTGCGTCACACCATTCTGCCCCAACTGCGGGAACTCTACCCCAATCTGACCGGCGCCCTGACCCGCCTGGGGGAGATTGTCGCCGCCGAAAGTGACCGGGCAGAGGCGCTGGATTGGGGCGCTTTTCAGGCGCTTTTGGAGGATGAGAGCTTCCCGTTGGGCCAGACGCGCCAACGAGTGGTACTGAATCGGCTGGCCTGGCAGGAGTTGGACCTGGCCGCGCGGCGCGGCGTGCTGCGTATAGCCGGGCTGTCAATGGAACTGCCCGCAGAAGAATTGACCTACGAACGCCTGGAAAAGTTGCGGCTGGCCCTGGAAAGCGATGGGCTGTGGCAGGCAACACCCCTGGCTGGCTCAATCGTTTCCAGCGCGGACGCCAAACGCTTCAGCCTGCACCGCTCTACGGCCCTGGCCTTCCCGCCCCTCATCCCTTTTCTGGATGAGGAATGGCGCGCCGCCACTGGCAGGCAGCCCCTGCGCCCCGGCGAATCTCTGGTAATAGACGGCTGGCGGTTGACCTGCCAAGAGGTTGCCGCCGGGGAGCAGCAGCCGAACTGGCGGGCAAGCGATGATCCCTGGCAGATGGTTTGCGATGCCCAGCAGGCGGGCCCGCTTCTGCTCACCACACCCCAGCCGGGCCAGCGCTTTGCACCCCTGGGAATGGACGGCCATCACAAACAATTGGGGAATTTCTTCACCGATTGCAAAGTGGACCCGGCTCTGCGCCCCGGCTGGCCGCTGCTGGTGGACGCCAGCAGCGGGGAGATCGTCTGGGTCTGCGGACTGCGTCTGGCCCATCACGCCCGGCTGCGCACGCAGACAACAAAAATCTTGCAAGTGAAGTGGAGCAAAGAATGAGCACAAAAGCCCTGGTTCTGTGGGCGGCCCGCAAAAAGTGGACGGTTCGCTTCGCCCAGCGCACGCCAGACGCGACTACTGGTATCCTTAACACCCCGGATGGTCCTCTGGCCTTTCGCTATGAAACTGGGCCAGGGCGCATCCACCTGCCCGACGCGACAATTCTTGTCAATGAGTATGGCTGGGAGGTGGACGAGGGGGGACGCACGGTCTTCCGTTCTTCCTCTCCCCACAAACGGAAAGAGCAATCGAATGGCTGAGGCAGTAGTTCTGAAACCGGGCCGCGAAAAACCCGTGCGCCAGCAGCACCCGTGGGTATTCAGCGGCGGCATTCGCTCCTTGCCCCAGGCGGCAGCCGACGGCGCGATTGTAGATGTGCGCGCCCACGACGGCCAATGGCTGGCCGCGGGCTATCTCAACCGCCAAAGCCAGATTCAGATACGCCTGCTCAGTTGGGAGCAGAGCACGCCCATTGACGATCACTTCTGGGAAAAACGGCTGGCCCAG
This sequence comes from Caldilineaceae bacterium, assembly GCA_023384455.1. Classification (GTDB taxonomy): domain Bacteria; phylum Chloroflexota; class Anaerolineae; order Caldilineales; family Caldilineaceae; genus JACQGT01. Next base: position 54,335 of record JAHDWH010000009.1, read on the forward strand.
GCCCTGGCCCGCCGGGCCCATCTGGCCGCGGACCCAGCCGTCACCGCCTATCGGCTGATCAACGGCGAGAATGATTATCTGCCTGGGCTGGTGGTGGATCGCTATGACCGCTGGCTGGTCTTGCAGGCAGGGACCCTGGGCATCGATCTGCGCAAGCGGCAACTGGCCGGGCATCTGCTGGCACTGACCGGCTGTGTGGGGGTCATCGAGCGCAGCGATCACAGCCAGCGCCAGGAGGAGGGACTGCTGCCGGTCAGCGGCCATCTCCTGGGCGAGCCTCCGCCGGACCGGGTGACTATCCGGGAAAACGGCTACTCCTTTCTGGTGGACCTGACCGGGGGGCAGAAGACAGGCTATTACACGGATCAGCGGTCCAACCGGCAGCGGGTGGCGGCCTGGGCTGCCGGGGCAAAGGTACTCAACTGCTTTTCCTACACCGGCTCCTTTGCCGCCTATGCCCTGGCCGCGGGCGCAAAAGATGTGACGAATCTGGACGCCAGTGTGGAAGCCCTGGAACTGGGCGAGGAGAATCTGCGGCTCAACGGCTTTGATGTGGAAGCCCAGAGCGAGAGCATTGCCGGGGACGTCTTCCAAATCCTGCGCGACTGGCAGCGGCAGGGCAGACAGGAGTACGATCTGATCGTCCTGGACCCACCCAAATTTGCCCAGAACAAGCGGGGATTGGAGGGCGCACTGCGGGGGTATAAGGAGATCAATCTGCGGGCACTGGGGCTGTTGCGGCCCGGCGGCATTCTGGCAACCTTCAGTTGCAGCGGGCTGGTCAGCGCTGATCTTTTCCAGAAGGTGGTCTTCGGTGCGGCCATCGATGCAGGCCGCCCTGTGCAGATTCTGGAATGGCTTCAGCAGGGAGCAGATCATCCCGTGGCCCTCACTTTCCCGGAAGGGGCCTATCTCAAAGGGCTGATCTGCCGAGTAGACGAGCGATGACCAGACTCAGTGGCTTTGCAGAGAATCTACACAGCCGTCTGGCCCAGCCCCTGCCCGGCTCGGCAGCCCATCGCATAATGTCGCCTGTGCCCCGGGCCGGCAGCGAACCGGGCTACATTCCCCCTGTCCCACCCCGGCGGGGCGGTGTGCTGGTGCTCTTCTATCCCTGCCACGGCAGCCTCTACCTGCCGCTGATCCTGCGCCCCACCTACGACGGCGTACACAGCGGCCAGGTGGGTTTCCCCGGCGGGGGGTATGAAGAGAGAGACCAGGACCTGATCGCCACCGCCCTGCGCGAGGCCAATGAAGAGGTAGGCATCCCCCCGGAGCAGGTCGAGATAGTCGGCCATCTCTCCAAACTCTATATCCAGCCCAGCAACTTTGAGGTCTACCCAACAGTTGGTTGGATGTCACAGCGCCCGGATTTCCGGATCGATCCCTATGAGGTAGCCCGGCTGCTGGAAGTTCCCTTCTGCGACATTCAAAAACCAGAAAACCGCGCGGTGGAGGAGTGGAATTTACGGGGGCGACAGGTGCAGGTGCCTTGCTTCAAAATTCAGGGGCAGACGGTCTGGGGCGCAACGGCGATGATTCTGAGCGAATTGTTGAGCGTGCTAAAAGATGAAAACAGGAACGCAGATTGCGCAGAGGACGCAGATTTACGCAGAAACTGTACTGATCAACGAGATGATAAAACGTAGGTGCGGTTTGGAAACCCCCATATGCGCGGGAAAATTAGGGTGGAAAAACCCCCCACACAATAAACCAAAATAAAGATAAGTAAAAATTT